>DASVWD010000175.1 GCA_036389795.1 Longimicrobium sp. | reverse complement strand
CAAGGCTCCAGAGGAGCGGGTTCTCCCTCCAGACGCATCTGAGACGCTGCTCAGGCCGCTCACCCCGAATTTCGCGTCTCGCTCTTCTTGAAAACCGTCGCAACTCCCAGTCGCGGAGGTTTTCACACGGTCTGGGCCCGATCACACGGGACCGGCATCCGCACGAACGACCGCAGGGCCGAAGAATCTTCTCACCTCGCCAGGTGGGTTGGGCGCGGTAGCGGCACGGATGCCCGCTCGCCTCGTACCGCGCCAGCCAAGCCGTTCTTCCGGCTCCGGTATGATCCGCCTCGAACGAAAAGCGGCCGCCCCGGGGACGAGCTTCCCGGGGCGGCGTGTTTTCGGTCGTGGGGGATGAGGATCCGGCCGCTACCGCTCCCGCGCGGCGGAGTCGGCGGGGGCCCAGCCGCGCACGACGGTGCCGCCGACTTCCTTGAGCACCCGCGCGGAGCTCAGGCGGTAGTTGGTGTGGAGGTCCGTGGACAGGTGCAGGTCCGCGACGGGGAAGCGCAGCAGCCAGCTCCGCACGATCCACGCGCCGGAGGGCGTGCGCACGAAGTCCACGCGCCCGTCCGCGGACGCCCCGCCGGCGGCGTGCACGCCCACGTAGCCGAACTCCAGGTGCCGCAGCTCCGAGGTGCGGCGGTCCAGCCAGAGCACCCCCCGCACGTCCGGGCGGCGGCGCCCGCGCACCGGCTCGAACGCCAGCCCGATCATCCCCGCCGTCTCGCCGCTCCCCTCCTGCAGCCGGAAGCAGTGCCGCTCCAGGAAGCGGTCCGAGAGCAGCACGTCGGCGTCGGGGGCGTAGAAGACGAGCCCCCGGTCGCGGGCCTGCACGAAGCCGTTCTCCGCCAGCTCCTCCACCGGGAGGCTGTGGAACGGCCGGCTGGTGAGGCCGCGGCGCGTCGCCGTGGTCTCGCCCACCAGCCGGCGCTCGCGCGGGGAGTAGGTGCGCTCGAAGGTGGTGAACTCGTACCCGGCCAGCGAGTCGGAGGCGGTGGCCACGGTGAGCGCGAGCGCCTTGCGCGCCTCGTCCCACACGCGCTGGAGCGCCAGGCCGTCGCGCCGCTCGCCCCGCGTGGTGCACCGGCGCCTGGCCTCGGCGCGGATCCCCTCCAGGGTGATCGCGTCCGTCGGCAGCGCCAGCGGATGGTCGCGCGTCTGCCCGGCCGCCAGGGCGAAGCGCTCGGTGAGCAGCGTGCGGTGGCCGATCCGCTCCACCCGCAGCGCGTACGTCCCCGCGCCCGGGGCGGCCAGCCGCCAGCGCCCCTCCGCGTCCGACACCACCGTCGCCACCGCCCTGCCGGCCGCGTCCACCAGCGCCACCAGCGCGCCGGGGACCGGCCGCCCGTTGTCCGCCCCCGTCAGCGCTCCCCGCACCGTCTGCGCGCCCAGGCCGGCCGGGATCGCAAAGGCGGCGACGAGGAGCGCGGCGGCGAGCGCGAGAGGAGACGGCCGGAGCGGACGGGCGGCGCTCCGGGTCGGGGCGAAGGAGAACAGATGCGGCATGCGGAGGATCAGCGGAGTGCGCGTCACGAGCGGGAAGAAACCTCTTTCGCAGAACGCCGGAGAGGCCGGGTGGGTGACAGATTGGAGCTCAATCTACTGCGAGCAGACCATGGTGTGGAGGAGGGAGCGTAGCGTTATCCATTTGCAGGGAATCGTCCGGGTCGAGATCCGTAACTGAATGTCTCACACGGAGTCAACGGAGTTAACAGAGGAACAGCGGGGGGTCTCCGCCGACTCCGTGTGAGTCCCTCTGGATCACTCCGCCGGACCGCGAGCTTCGCGTTCGCGCCACTCTTCGATCACCGCGCGCACGTCTTCGCGCGCCTCGCCCGGCTCGGGCTCCGGCGTCGCCCCGGCCTGGAGCAGCATCCGGGCGACGGCGGCGTGGTCGCCGCCGCGGGGGCCGTGGCAGGAGCCGTGGCAGCACCAGCCGAGCGGCGTGGCGCCGAACTCCGGCTCGCGCTGGTGGACCAGGGCCGCCGCGGCGGGGTGCGCCAGGACCGCCCGCACCGACTCGGCCGATCCCTCCCACGCGGCGCAGTGCAGCACCGTGGCGCCGCCCGGGTTGGGAGTGGCGGGGTCGAAGCCGAGCCCGAGCATGAGCTCCACGGCGCGGGCGTTGCCGGCCCAGCCGGCCTCCGGCAGCACGCGCCGGTCGTCGGGCGTCAGGCTGGCGAGGAGGCCGGGGTGCGCGTCCAGCAGCGCGTGGGCTTCGGCCGCGTCGCCCTCCGCCAGCGCCGTGAGCAGGCGCTGGCGCGGCGTGCCGAACTCCCGCATCACCGCGAGCGTGCCGGGGTGCCCGAACTGCCTGGCCACCTGCAGCGGCGAGCGGTCGGGCCCGATCGTCCACATGTAGATGTGGTAGCTGCTGGGCGGCTGCTCGCCGTACTCGCCGTGCGTGGTGCGCAGCTCCAGGAGCGAGGGGTCGGCCCGCAGCAGGTCGCGCACGCGCTCGCTGAGCCCGAGCGCCGCCGCCAGGAAGATGTCGGCCGTGGCGCCGCGCTCCACCAGGTAGGCCGCCAGCTCGTAGCGCCCCTCTCCGCGGCGCCGCGCCAGCATCCACTGCGCCGGCGTGGCGCGGTGGTCCACGTCGCGCGCGTCGATGTCGGCGCCCGCGTCGAGCAGCAGGTCGGCCACCGCGCGGGAGCGCGCGAAGTGCAGCGGCGTCTGCCCGTCGCCGCCGCGCTGGTGCACGCACGCCGGGTCCTGCTCGACCATGCGCGCCAGCAGGTCCGCCCGGTCCAGGTGGGCCGCCGCGCACGCGTCGGGCACCGCCCCGGCGGCCAGGAGGCGCTCGGCCGCGGCCTCGCTGGCGCCGTAGAGGGCGTGGAACGGGCCGGCCCACCAGTCGCTCCGGCGGTTGGGGTCCGCGCCGAACTCGAGCAGCACCTCGACGATCGCGGGGTCCTCGTCGCCCGCGAAGTGGACGATGGCGGGGGAGTCGAAGGCGAAGGCCGGCTCGTCCAGCCGCGCGCGCAGCTCCGGGTGGCGCCGCAGCAGCCGGCGCGCCGCCCTGGCGTCGCGGGCCTCGAGCGCGCTCCGCAGGGCCTCGTGCGGCGGGCGCTCGCTCGCGGTCTTCTCTTCGATGTGCCGCTTGAGCTCCGCCCAGCTGGCGAAGCCGTACTCGCGGGCGAGCACGAACTGCGCGTCCGCCAGGGCGATCGTCGGCTTGTCCGGCAGCTGTGCGCGGACCCGGGCCCGCGCTTCGGCGTCCCTGGCGCGGAACGCGCGCAGCAGCTCCCGGGCGAGCTTCTTCTGCTGGTCGAGGTCGGGACGGGGCGGGAGGGACCTGCGGGATGGCGTGGACATGACGGCCTCCTTCGTGGATGGCCGGTGTCCGCACGCTCGGCCCGAAAGAGGTCGTGATGATTTACCACGATGAGAAGCAGATGGGCGCTGCCCTTTCCGCGGACCGGAGGCGCTCTGGAACGCCAGATCCTAAGGTCGGGGCCGAGCCCGTCGCGCGCAAGGGATCACCGATCCACCGGCACGACCGCGTGAGGGATGCGCGCCCGGAGGGCCGGGACGCCGCCGCCACGGGGGTATCGTGGCGGCGGTGGCCCGGCGCGGTTGGGCACAGTGGTATCGTGCCCTACCGCGCGCGCAGCCCGGCCCGGAGCGCAGCGGAGGGACACGCCCAAACCGCAGTGCGTCAGTGCGTGAGTGCGGAAGTGCGTAACTGCTCCGATCCAACGCACTCACGCACTTCCGCACTCACGCACTTTCCCGCACTTTCGCCCGCCGCCCGCGTCCGCCATTTTCCCGCGCCTGAACCCTTCACCCGATCCAGAACGAACCGATGACCGACACCGCCACCGCCGCCGGCTTCCGCGTCGAGAAGGACTCGCTCGGCGAGATGCGCGTGCCCGCCGACGCGCTCTACGGGCCGCAGACGCAGCGCGCGGTCGAGAACTTCCCGATCAGCGGCATCCGCTTCCCCCGCCGCTTCATCCACGCGCTGGGCACCATCAAGAAGGCGTGCGCGCTGGCCAACGCCGAGATGGGCCTCCTGGACCGCTCCATCGCCGACGCCGTCGTGCGCGCGGCCGAGGAGGTGGTCGACGGGCGGCTGGACGGGCAGTTCGTGCTCGACATTTTCCAGACGGGGAGCGGCACCTCGACCAACATGAACGCCAACGAGGTGATCGCCGCGCGCGCCACGCAGCTGCTCGGCGAGGGCGGCTCGGACCAGCGCGTGCACCCCAACGACCACGTCAACATGGGGCAGAGCTCCAACGACGTGATCCCCACCGCCATGCACGTCTCCGCCCGCGTGGCCATCCACCACGACCTGGCTCCCGCGCTGGAGCGGCTGCGGGACGCGCTGCGGGCCAAGGCGGAGGAGTTCGACGACGTGGTGAAGAGCGGCCGCACCCACCTGATGGACGCCACGCCGGTGCGCCTGGGCCAGGAGTTCGGCGGCTACGCGAGCCAGGTGGAGCACGGGCTCCGGCGGCTCCGGAACGCGTCGGAGGAGCTGGCCGAGCTGGCGCTGGGCGGCACCGCGGTGGGGACGGGGACGAACGCCGTGCCCGGCTTCCCGGCGCGGGCGATCGCGAAGATCGGCGAGCTCACGGGGCTGCAGTTCCGCGAGGCGGAGGACCACTTCGAGGCGCAGGGGGCCAAGGACGCGTACGTCTCCGCCTCGGGCGCGCTCAACACACTGGCGGTCTCGCTGCTCAAGATCGCCAACGACGTGCGCTGGCTGGCGAGCGG
Source organism: Longimicrobium sp. (assembly GCA_036389795.1). NCBI lineage: Bacteria > Pseudomonadati > Gemmatimonadota > Longimicrobiia > Longimicrobiales > Longimicrobiaceae > Longimicrobium > Longimicrobium sp. Next base: position 2,439 of record DASVWD010000175.1, on the reverse strand, counting down.
GCCCACCTCGGGGCTGGCGGAGATCACGCTGCCGGCGGTGCAGCCGGGCTCGTCGATCATGCCGGGGAAGGTGAACCCGGTGATGAGCGAGGCGCTGATGATGGTGTGCGCGCAGGTGATGGGGAACCACGTGGCGGTCACCGTGGGCGGGCAGCACGGCAACTTCGAGCTGAACGTGATGATGCCGGTGATGGCGCACAACCTCCTGCAGTCGGTCGACATCCTGGCGCGCGGCTGCGACGCCTTCCGCTCGCGCGCGGTGGAGGGGATCGGCGCCAACCGCGAGCGCTGCCGCGAGCTGCTGGAGAAGAACCCCTCCATCGCCACCGCGCTGAACGCCTACATCGGCTACGACGCGGCGGCGAAGGTGGCCAAGGAGGCGGCGGCCAACTACGAGTCCGTCCGCGAGGTGGTGAAGCGCCACGGGCTGCTCTCCGACGAGCAGCTCGACCACGTGCTGAACGTGCGCGAGATGACCGAGCCCGGCATCCCCGGCGGGGGCGCCGTCGGCGGCGGCGGGGGATGAGCGCCACCCGACGAGGGGTCATTGCCGCGACGGCCCCGATCAGGACGATCGCACGAGAAGAGGGGGAGGCCGCCGCGGGCCTCCCCCTCTTCTCATCCCGCCGATCCGCAGCGGGCAAGTCTGCTACCGCGACCCGTTGCAGTTAGAGTCGTGATCGATTATAATCCGCCTGCATTTACTGCACCTACCGTTCCCCCCTTCCTGCGCGTACGGCTCCCCGCCACTCCACGCGCTGTCCGAGTTTCACTCCCATCTCCATGGATCCCATGCACATCCGTACCCGCTCCCTTGCGGTCCCCGCGCTCCTGCTCGCCCTTCTCGCCGGCGCCGGCGTCTCGCAGGCCGCGGCGCAGAGCGGCGCCGCCTGCACGCCCAGGCCCACGCCGCCCGCCGACACCACCGCGCTCCCGGCGATCGTACAGGCGTCGAACGTGGCGGTCTCGGTCGCCATCACCCCCGCCACGGCCACCATCGGCGGGTGCCGGTTCCAGCGCAACCTGTACCGGGTGGCGGGCGGCGCCGCCTCGTACCTCCCGGCCACGCTGCGCATCTTCCCCGGCGCCTCACTCGACCTGACGGTGACCAACGGGATCAGCGCCGCCGTGGACACGTCGTACCACGGCACCACCACCAACTTCCACTTCCACGGCTTCAACGTGACCCCCGGCCGCGGGAGCGGCGCGGCCAACGTGGGTGACCAGGTGGTGAGCGTCAGCTACGACTCGGGGCAGGCGCACGCGTACCGGTTCACGCTCCCCGCCTCGCACCCCATGGGGATGCACTGGTACCACCCGCACCCCCACGGCTTCACCGACGAGCAGGTGGGCGGGGGGCTGTCGGGCGCCATCCTGGTGGGCGACATCCGCGCGCTGCGCCTGCCGAAGAACCTCACCATGCCCGAGAAGGTGCTGCTGGTGAAGGACTTCCAGCCCTTCGGCGCCAACGCGTTCGGCGGCTCGGTCTTCACCATCAACGGCGACTGGCCGGCCGCCTTCACCATCCCCACCGGCACCGCGCAGCTCTGGCACGTGGGCAACGTGGGCTCCGACACGTACGCGGGCCTGGCGCTGGTCAACCAGTCGAACCCGGCCGACTCGCTCGCCCTCATCGTCCTGGCGATGGACGGCAACGGGCTGGTGAAGGCCGACACGGTCCGCTCGCTCACCCTCTCGCCCGCCATCCGCTACGACGTGGTGGTGCAGGCGCCGAACACGCGGGGCGCCGTCTACAACCTGGTGAACACCGTCGCCAGCACCGCGGTGAACGGGAAGGTGGGCGCCGTGCTGGGGACGCTGGCCACCACCGGCCCCGCGCAGAACCCGGCGCCCGGGCCGCTGTACATCGCCCCGGACCCGGGCGCGCAGTCGCGCGTGAGCTCGGTGGCGAACGCGGCGGTGGACAGCACGCTGCAGTTCGTCTTCTCCTTCAACGCCGGCGCGCTTCCCGACTCGCAGTTCCAGATCAACCAGCAGCCGTACGAGCCGGCACGGATCGACGTGCGGGTGATGCAGGGGATCACGCAGGACTGGACGCTCGTCAACGCGGACACCAGCGGCCCGCACGTCTTCCACATCCACCAGGGCGACTTCCTGGTGATGTCGACCAACGGGACGAGCCCGGCGCGCTACAACAGCGTGCAGGACCGCCTGAGCATCGCCGCCGGCGACACGGTGGTGGTGCGCATCCCGTTCGACGAGAGCTTCCAGACGGGCCTCTACGTCTTCCACTGCCACATCCTCTTCCACGAGGACCACGGGATGATGAAGAACGTCTGCGTCTACCCGCAGAGCGAGAAGGGAGACGGCGGCGCGTCGTGGTGTCAGGACCAGCTGTCGGCGTCGGCGCATCACTGAAGTGCGTGAGTGCGTGAGTGCGTGAGTGCGAAGTGCGAAGTGCGAAGTGCGAAGGCCCGC
>DASVWD010000174.1 GCA_036389795.1 Longimicrobium sp. | reverse complement strand
CGTGGAATGTCATCCTGAGGGGAGCCTAAAGCGACCCGAAGGATCTGCGGGTTGAATGCGAGCGTGAGTCCGGCTGACGCTCACGACCCACCCGCAGATCCTTCAGTCGCTGGGGCTCCTTCAGGATGACATTCCTGGTTGGGTGCGAAATGCACAATCAGTCTCGGAATCTGGTATCACCCCGCCCGGACGCTGGCTCCGTGCATCGGTCCGGCCTCCTGCCGGCCGCGGGTAGATTCCTCGGGAGCCCGGCCGACTTCGGTGGCGAACGCGAGATCAGCGCATCGGGCTCCACTCGGAATGACAGCTTCCCGATGCACAGCGAATCTCGAAAGACGGCGTCAGGCATCCTCTTGGGCCGCCACCCACCAGAAGCGCCAAGTAGATCCCTCGGGTCGCTACCGCGCCCCTCGGAATGACATCCGTCTGGTCGAATCCTCATCTTCCGCCCAGACGCGAAGAGGCCCGGGACTGCGCCCGGGCCTCTTCGCACTTCGCACCTCGCACTTCGCACTGTCGGTTACGTCCCCGCGCGCAGCACCCGGATGCTCCCGTTGCCGGTGGACATGCGCACGCTGCGGCCGCCGCTGCCGATGGTGCCGTGCACGCGGTGCTGGCTCATGCGGCCCACCACGCGCAGGGGGAAGTCGGACTCGAAGCCGCCGTTGCCGGTCGAGGCCTCGATCTCGGCCGAGAAGTCCGCGGGGACGCGCAGCGTGATGCTCCCGTTGCCGCTGCTGAACTCCATGTCGTCGTCGCCGCGCAGCGAGGCCATCGACACGTCGATGCTGCCGTTGCCGCTGGACGCCTCCACCGGGCCCTGGGCCGTGGAGACCATCACCCGCCCGTTGCCGGTGCTGGCGTGCACGGGCCCGCGGGCGGCGTCCACCATCACCGCGCCGTTGCCGCTGGAGACGTCCACCCGCGCCGCGCCCGAGCCCACCCGCACGTCGCCGTTCCCCGACGAGGCGTTCACGTCCGCCGTGGCGCCGTCCACCGTCACGTCGCCGTTGCCGCTGCCCACGCGCACCACCACCCCGCGCGGCACCTCGATGGTGAAGTTGGCCTTCGCGCGCCGGTTGCGCCGGCTCCAGCCGCGGTCGCGGTCGCGCACGCCGTTGTCGTTGCACTCGCCGCCCTCGCGCACGGCGCAGATGCGCACGTCGCCGCCGTCGCGGTCGGTGAGGTAGCGGATCTGCTCGTCGTCGGCGTCGCGGGTCTCGCCGTGCACGCGCGCCGTGCGGCCAGCCGCTTGGCGCACGGTGACGGTGCCCGCGGTGGTGAAGACGCGCAGCGTGGCGCCGGGGGCGATCTCGCCGTTCCAGTCGAAGTCCTGCTGGAGCCCGCGCCCGTGCGAGGACGCGGGGGCGACCGCCGCGTAGCCGGACAGCGCCAGCATGGAGAGCGCGAAGACCGCGCGCGGAGCCGTGTACCAGGACGTCATCGGAGGGTCCTCCTGAGGATGTTGAGGTGAGGGCTGCTGCTGGCCCGGACTGCGGCACGCGCGTTTGGATGCGGGTGGCGGCCGGAGGGTTTAACGGCGAGGGGGACAGGTTACAGGATTCAGCCTGGGCAACGGGGGCCGCCGTTGTCGCTCGCTGGCTGTCCCCTGTCCCCTGTTCCCTGCCCCCTTCCGGTTGTCTCGCTTGCAACGGACGCCCCGCGCCCGCGGTTTCACTCCGCCCGGAGCGCCACCATCGGGTCCACGCGCGCGGCGCGGCGGGCGGGGGCCCAGCTCGCCAGCAGCGCCACGGCGGCCAGCACGAGCGGCGTCCCCAGCAGCACCGCGGGGTCGGCCGGGCTCACGCCGTAGAGGAACCCGGCGGCGGCCATCCCCAGCGGCACCGCCAGCGCCAGCCCGGCGCCGAGCCCGGCGGCCACCACGCGCAGGTTGTCGCCCAGCACCATGCGGACGACCCGCGCGGGGCCCGCCCCAAGCGCCGAGCGGATGCCGATCTCGCGGGTGCGCTGGCTCACCGCGTACGAGACCACGCCGTAGATCCCCACCGCCGCCAGCGAGAGCGCCAGCGCGCCGAAGACCCCCAGCACCCACGCTCCCACCCGCGCCGGCGCCAGCGCGAAGCGCAGGCTCTCGCGCACGGGCACGGGCTCGGGGATCGGCAGCACGGGGTCGAGCGCCTGCGCCGCGCGGTGCACCGGCTTCGCCAGCGCCGCCGGGTCGCCCGCCGCGCGCACGTAGACCACCGCCTCGGCGTCGTAATTCTGCGCGAAGGGGAGGTACAGCATCGGGCGCGGGTCCTCGCCCAGCGTCACGTACTTCGCGTCGCGCACCACGCCCACGATGGTCACCCAGGGGCCCTCGGCGCCCTCCATGCTCACCCGCTTCCCCAGCGCCTGGCCGCCGGGGAAGTGGCGCCGGGCGAAGGTCTGGTTGACGACCGCCACGGCGGGCGCCGTCTCGCCGTCGCTCGCCGCGAACTCGCGCCCGCCGAGGACGGGGATGCCGATGGTGTGGAAGAAGCCGGGCGAGACCGCGTCGAAGTTGGTGATCCGGCGCTCCTCGTCGGGGCCCTGGCCCTCGGTGACGAACGACGTCTCGCGGTTCTCGCCCTGCAGCGGCGGCACCTGCTGCAGCGCGGCCGACTCCACGCCGGGGACCGCCGCCAGCTCGCCCAGGAGGCGGCGGTAGAACGCCGGGCCCGTCGTCCCGTCGTAGCGGCCCAGCCGCAGGTCGATGCGCGTGTTGAGCAGCGGCGCCGGGTCGAAGCCGGGGTCGATGCGGCGCGCGTTCCCCAGCGAGCGCAGGAAGAGCGCGGCGCCGGCCAGCAGCACCATGCACAGCGCCACCTGCGCCCCCACCAGCGCCCCGCGCATCCGCGAGCGCCGGGGCGCGGCCGAGTCCTCCTTGAGCGACGAGGTGACGTCCGGAGCGGAGGCCCGCAGCGCCGGCAGCAGCCCGAAGAGCACCCCGGCGAAGAGCGAGGCGCCCAGGGCGAAGAAGAGCACCCGCCGGTCGGGCGAGAAGTCGAGCGCCACCTCCGAGGTGGCGGGGACGAGCGCCGCCGCCAGGTCCGCCAGCCAGGTCACGATCAAGAGCGCCAGCACGCCGCCCACCAGCGCCAGCAGCACGCTCTCGGTGAGGAGCTGGCGCACCAGGCGCCGTCGGCTGGCCCCGATGGCCAGGCGGATGCCGATCTCGCGGCGGCGGGCGGTGGCGCGCGCCAGCATCAGGTTCGCCACGTTGGTGCAGGCGATCAGCAGCACCAGCAGGGTGACGAACAGCAGCCCGCCCGCCACGCCCGCAGCCTGGGGTCGCAGCTCCGCGTTCACCCCGCGCGCATGGTCCACCGTGAGCGTCACCGGCCGGCGCAGCCGGGGGTCGGCGGCGGTGAGCTGCCCCGCCAGCACCTTCAGGTCGGCGGCGGCCGCGTCGCGCGTGGCGCCCGGCTTCAGCCGGCCCATGGCGTACAGGCTCCCGGCGTCCTCGAAGTCCATCCCGGTGAGCGGCTTCAGCTCCGACATCGGCAGCCACGCGTGCGCGCTGAAGCCCGGGAAGGTGCCGCTGAAGTGCTCCGGCGCCACGCCGACGACCGTGTAGGCGCGCCCGTTCAGCCGGATGGTGCGGCCCACGACGGCCGGGTCGGCGCCGAAGCGGGCCTTCCACCAGCGGTGGCTGAGCACGGCCACGGGGCTGACGCCGGGGACCGAGTCTTCCGCCGGGGTGAACACCCGCCCGCGGGCGGCGGGCACGCCCAGCAGGGTGAAGTAGTTGCCATTGACGAGCTCCACCACCGCCCGCTCGTTGCCGCGCGCCGTGTTGAGCGCCACCACGGCCCGCCGCTCGCCGAAGAGGCCCTCGAGCGTGCGGTTGTGCTCCCGCACGTAGCGCAGCTCCCCGGGCGAGAGCGGCGAGTGGCTGCCGCGGTAAACGCGCACCAGCCGGCCGGGCTCGCTCCCCGGCGGGGGCCGGAGCAGGAGCGCGTTCGCCGCGCTGAACACCGCCGTGTTGGCGCCGATCCCCAGCGCCAGCGTGAGCACCGCCGCGAGCGCGAACCCGGGCGACTTCGCCAGCGTGCGGACGGCGTAGCGGAGGTCCTGGAGGAGGGTGTCCATAGCCGGAGTGCGAAGTGCGAAGTGCTGGGTGCGAAGTGCGCCGCCCGCGGTGCGGACGATGGAGGAGCGCGATGGGCGGAGAGAAAAGGAAGGAGCGTGCCCGAATCACATTCGACGCAAGCTGCTTTACATCATATACTTAGCGAAAGATGACGGATGCTTTGCCTGTGCGGTGCCGGGAATCTGCGTCCCAGGAACGGACACCGGGGACCCCGCGATCGCGAGGGTGCCGGTCGAAGCGCGCTCCTGCCTTGCGAGCGGCTGGGCCAGCACCCACTCCAGCACCGGGTCGCGGCCGGCGGCGTAGTCCGCCCAGGTGGGCTCGATGCGCTGGTCCGGGAGGACGCCCGGCGTGTCCTCGTCCTGGAACCTGTAGTAGCGGGTGGAAAAGCCGACCTCGATCCCCGAGTTGGGGAGCCGCATCCCGTCGTTCTCCTGGTAGCCGTTCGGCCGCGCGCCCGTGGGCTCGCCGGCCAGGACCGCGCGCAGCATCGAGCGGAAGTCCGCCGCGTTGTTCATCGCCGCCGAGAAGGTGCGGGGCCCGGTGAGCACGTACAGCCGCCCGCGCGCGCCGAAGCCCGCGCGCTGCAGCACGGGGATCATCCCGCCGCGCACCCGCGTGTAGTCGCCTCCGCCGTTGCCGCGCAGATCGATCACCAGCCGCGTGGCCCCGGCCGCCGCCATCTCCCGCACCGTCTCCTCGGTGAAGCGCCGGAGGTCCACCGTGGACGGGTAGGCGTTGAAGCCCACGTAGAAGGTCCTGCCGTCCGGCAGCGCCGTCCGCCAGAGCGGCTCGTCGCGCCGCGTCAGGTACAGCGGCGGCCGCGGGTAGGCGTCCACCCACGCCGCCGAGTCCGCGGCCACGGGGGCGAGCGTGAGCGCCACCTCCTCGCCCGCGTCCGTCCGCACGGTGAAGCGCGCCGCCCGCGCCTGGGGGACGATGCCGAAGCCGTGCAGCAGTTCGGGGCGCACGAGGTACCCCTGCGCGAGCACCCGCACCCACCCCTCGGTCTCGCCCTTCGGCGCCAGCGCGGCCAGCGAGTCGAAGGCGGCGAGCGCGTCCATCTCTCCCACGCGCAGCAGCACCCCGCCCAGCGCCCGGCGGTGCTCCGGCGCGGTCCGCACCACGCGCAGGGTGTCGCCGAAGCGGCGGACGACGAGCGGGTACGTGCGCACCCGGCCGGGGACCGCGAGCCCCGTGTGCCCGTCCCCCACCAGCGCCACCAGCCGCTTCATCCGCGCGACCACCTCGTCGTCGTCAAGGCGGGGAATGGCCGAGTCGAGCGCGGCCACCTCGGCCGCCCACCGCTCGGGCGTGACGGTGTGGAACAGGTTCGCGTGGCGCCGCCGCAGCTCCCGGTCGAGGAAGCGCAGGTCCTCGCGCCACGCGTCGGGCGTCATCGGCCGCGCCGTCTGCGCGCGCGCCGCGCCGGCGAGGAGCAGGGCGGTGCAGAGAGGCGCCAGAGGGCGGGTTCGCATCGGAGGATCTCCGGGAGGGGGAGGTGCACCCCGGGGACCGCGGGGCGCCGGCCCGGATTGGACGCGGGCCGCGCCGGATCGGTTTGCAGCGGGCCGATGGAACCGGCCGGCGCACGGCGGGGACGCGGCAGCGGCCGGGCGGGGACGATTCCCCACCCGGCCGCCGTCCGGTGAGTCTGCCGAAAGACGCGAGGGTCAGTTGTCGTGCAGCTCGAAGCCGTGGCGCTCCAGCTCGGCGGCGACTTCGCTGCGCTCGTCGCGCACCACCTGGCCGTCGAAGAGGTGGATGGTGCGCTCGGCGTGCTCGGCGTAGCGCGGGTCGTGGGTGACCATCACGATGGTGGCGCCCTCGCGGTGCAGCTCCTGGAGGAGCCCCATCACCTGCTCGCCGTTGGTGGAGTCCAGGTTGCCGGTGGGCTCGTCGGCCAGCAGCACGTGCGGGTCGCCGGCGATGGCGCGGGCCACCGCCACGCGCTGCTGCTGGCCGCCGGAGAGCTGCGAGGGGTAGTGGTTCATGCGGTGGCTCATCCCCACCTTCTCCAGCGCCTCCTGCACCCGCTTCTGCCGCTCCGACGCCGGCATGCCGCGGTAGGTGAGCGGCAGCTCCACGTTCTCCTTGACCGTCAGGTCGCCGATCAGGTTGAACGCCTGGAAGATGAAGCCGATCTCGCGGTTGCGGATGCGCGCCCGGTCGCTGGCCGAGAGCCCCGACACGGGCTTGCCGGCCAGCTGGTACACGCCGTCGGTGGGCGAGTCCAGCAGCCCCAGGATGGAGAGCAGCGTGGTCTTGCCGCACCCCGAGGGCCCGGCGATCGCCAGGTACTCTCCCTGCCTCACCTCCAGGTGGACGTTGGCGAGCGCGTGCGTCTCCACGTCCTCGGTGAGGAACACCTTGCTCACGCCCTCGAGCTGGATCAGTGCCTGGTTGCCGCTGCCGTTCGCCATGGGGAGCCTCGTCTCTCGGGGCTGGGGATGAATGAGTCCTGAGTCCTTGGTGCCGAGTGCCAGGTGCTTGGATGCCTGTGCCGGGCGCCGGGTTTGTATCGCACTCAGCACTCAGGACTTCGCACTTCGCACTTTCCTACCGCAGCCGCACCCGCTCCGCGTTCTCGTGCTGCGACATGTCCGACAGGATCACCACGTCGCCGGGCTGGAGACCCTGCACCACCTGGATGGTGCTGGCCGAGCTCCTGCCCAGCTGCACCGTCACGCGCACCGCCTCGCGGCCGCCCGGGAGGATCTTGAACAGCCCCACGCTCGACTCGGCCTGGCCGTACGCCGGGCGGCCCACGTAGAGCACGTCGTGCAGCCGCTCGATGTCGACGGTGCCGTCCACCGACAGGTCGGGGCGCGCGCCGCGCGGCAGGGCGCCCTCCAGCGCCACGTCCACCGCCACCGTGCCGTTCTGCGCCGCCGGGTCGATGCGCGTCACCCGCCCCGGGATCACGCCGTTGCGCGTGTCGATCGAGGCGCGCTGCCCCACCACCACGTCCTTGGCCTGCGTCTCGGGGATGCGCAGCACCGCCTTCAGCCGCGTGGGCTGCACCACCTTGGCCAGCGTGGCCCCCGAGTTCACCCACTGCCCCAGCTCCACCGGCAGCTCCTGCAGCACGCCGTCGTTCACCGAGCGCACCTGCATGGAGGCGATCTGGCTGCGGTTGAACTCGGCCAGGCGGTTCAGCATGGCCACCTGCGACTCCTGCGCGGCGATCTGCTGCCGCATCGACTGGCGCAGGAAGTCGATCCGCTTGCGCTCCACGTCCAGCCGGGTGCGCAGGTCGGAGGCGTTGTCGCGGGCGCGGGCCAGCTCGGAGGCCGAAACCATGTTCTGCCGCGCCAGCCCCTCGGCCGAGCGCGCCTGGCGCTCCGCCTCGTTGTACTGCGCCTGGATCTGGGCCACCGTGGCCTCCTGGCTCAGCAGCTGGTTCTGCAGGTTGGTGCGCAGCGTGGTGAGGTCGCCCCGCGCGGCGGTGAGCTGGCGCTGCGCCTCGAGCGCGGCGCGCTCCACATCGGGGTTGCTGAGCGTCACCAGCACGGTGCCGGCCCGCACCATGGTGCCGGGCTGCACCAGCTTGCTCTCCACGCGGCCCTGGGTGACCGCCGAGATCCAGCGGATGTCCTCGGCCACCAGCGTCCCGGGGCCGCGCACCTGGCGCACCATCTCGCCGCGGCGCACGGTGTCCCTCCACACGGTGGCGCCGTCCACGGTGGGGGCGGCGGGCTCCATGCGCGAGAGCGCCAGCGTCACCAGCGCGAGCACGGCGAGCGCGGCGCCTCCGTAGATCCACTGGCGTCGGCTCTTGACCGGCTTGCGGGGGATGTCGACCACGTGTATCTCCTGACGAACGACGTTTGCGGAAAGGGGTGCCGCGGGTGGGACGAGGCTCTTACGGGCGGCCCGGCGCCCGGGATTCAGAGCCGCGCCTCGCGCCGCTCCAGGGCCTCGGCCACCCGGTCCAGGCGGCCGTTGGCGGCGCGCAGCTGCCGCTCGAGCCCGGCGAAGCGCTCCTCCAGCTCGGCCCCGCCGCGCCCGGCGGCGCGCAGGCGCGCCACCGAGTCCAGCACCGGCTTGAGCCCCAGCCGCGCCGCGAGCCCCGCCACCGCCACCAGCAGGAGCACCCCGGCGATCCAGATCGCCAGCATCGCCGTGAGGTCCACGCCCAGGTCCATGGTGGTGCGCCGGATGAAGTTGAGCCAGTCGCGAGCGACGGGACGATTCCGTGCGCCCCGCGGGGCGCGCCTCCCCTGGAGAAGGCGAGGACCGTGCCGGAGGACGGCCGATCCGCAAACTGCCGATTTACAACTGTTTACGCAATCGTTTCCGGCCCGGGGAGCGGCGCGTCTGCCCGCTTGTGGGAATCGCCGTCCCAGAATCGGACACTCGCGCGGATGCGGATCGCCGGCCGCCGCCCGCCGGGGGCGGCGGAAGCGGCGCGCGGGAAAAGCCGACGCGCGCGGGGAGTTCACCGGCGCAAACCGCGCGTCTGTCACACTTGACCGCGCCCGCGGCAGCCTTTAGGGTGTGTCGCGACTGGACCACGCGCGTGGATGACGACGGCGCCGGCGCCCCGGACCGGGGGGCCGGACCTACCTCGAGATCTCAGGAGAAGCAGGGGAAAATGGCGGACTCACGGGTGGACGAACGCTTCGACGAGCTCGTCTCGCAGGTGCACGACTGGGTGGAGTCGGCGGTGGCGCTGGACGAGGGGCACTTCCCCAGCGAGCTGCTGAGCGACCTGCGCGACCTCATCGAAGAGCTGAAGGACTATCTGGACGAAGAGGGCACCGGCCGCCGCGACGAGGTGCTGGAGCTCTTCGTCAGCCCCGAGATGGCCGAGGTCATGCACCGCTTCCCGCGCGTGCGCCGCCTGCTGGAGAGCGCCTGGGGCTCGCAGCTCACCGACATGATCGAGGAAGAGGCGGCCGGCTACAGCGGCGGCGACGACGACGACGACGAGGACTAGCCTCGCCGCGCCGCCCCCTGCCCCTGCGTTCCGGAGCGGGGCCCGCCACCGGGCGGGCCCCGCTCTCGCGTCCGGCCGGCGCGGGCGGCTTTTGCGGCGCATGGTGCGCTCCTTGCCCTCCCGGCGCGCGGACATCCGCGTCCCGCACCCCGGAGCCGATGGCGAGCCCCGAGCCCACCCCGCAGCCCGCGCCGCACGTGCCTCCCGAGGCGGTGGCCCTCCCCCGCGAGGGCCGCGACACGCGCGTCCTGCCGCACCACCTCTACCAGGCGGCGGGGCTCCTCTTCCTGCTGGCGCTGGCCTGGCGCTTCTTCGACACCCTGGCGCAGACGTTCCTGCTGGCCTACGCGGCCGCCATCCTGGCCGTGGGACTCGACGCGCTCCGGCGGAAGCTGCCGGCGATCAAGCGCCGCTGGTTCGCCGCGGCCGCGGGGCTCGTCGGCGTGGCCCTGGTGGCGGCCCTGCTCTGGTTCGGCGCGCCCGCGCTCCTCCGACAGGCCCGCAGCGTCGCCGGCATGGGTCCCTCGCTGGAGCAGAAGACCCGGGAGTGGGAGCGCACCATCCGCGAGAGCACGGGCCTCTCCGTCGACATCCCCACCCCGGGCGGCGGGCAGGCGCAGCTCCCCGCCGGCGGGAGCGGTGGGAGCGGCGGCGACGTGATGGGGAAGGCGGTCGGCCTGGCGGAAGTGCTCTTCTTTCCCATCGTGGTCTTCTTCGGCGGGCTGTTCGCGCTGGCCAACCCCAACCACCGGCTCCTCACCCCGCTGCTGCGCGCCGTTCCCCCCGGCGTGCGGCCGGCCGTCTACCGCATCTTCCAGCTCCTGGGCGAGCGGCTGGTGGGGTGGCTCAAGGGGGTGGCCATCGCCATGGTGGGCGTGGGGGTGCTGAGCATCGTGGCCTGGAGCCTGATCGGCGTCCCCAACGCGCTCCTGCTGGGGATCTTCAACGGGCTGGTGGAGTTCGTCCCACTGGTGGGCCCCTGGGTGGGCGGCGCCGCGGCCACGCTGGTGGCCCTCCTCGACGACCCCTCGAAGGCCGTGTGGGTGGCGCTCTCGGCCATCGCCATCCAGCAGGTGGAGGCCAACCTGATCACCCCCTTCGCCATGGCCCGGCAGGCCGAGATCCACCCCTTCATCACCCTCTTCGCGCTGCTCCTCTTCGGGGGGATGTTCGGCTTCCTGGGGCTCCTGCTGGCGCTGCCGCTGGTGCTGCTGGTGTGGACGGTGGTGCAGGTGCTGTGGGTGGAGCGCGCCCTCGACACCGACCGCGACCGCATCGCCCCCGTCGTCGGCGAGTAGCCCGCGCCGTCTCCGCACCTCGCACCTCGCACCTCGCACCTCGCACTTCGCACCGCGGGTTCGGGCGTGTCCCTCCGCTGCGCTCCGGGCCGGGCTGCGCGCGCGGTAGGGCACGATACGACCGTGCCCAACCGCGCCGGGCCACCGCCGCGACGATACCCCGTGTCGCGGCGGCGTCCCGGCCCTCCGGGCGCGCATCC
>DASVWD010000173.1 GCA_036389795.1 Longimicrobium sp. | reverse complement strand
GTGCCGCTGGCGGAGTGATACCACCTTCCGAAACCGACTGTGCATTCCCATGCCACATACGAAGTCATCCTGAGGGAGCGTCCGCGTGGAATTCGCTCCCGCGCCAATGGTTGGACGCGACCGAAGGATCTACTCCGCGTGTCTGGTGGCCAGATGCAGTGCGCAGAAGCCGGCCTCGCCCCGGGGTGAGTAGATCCTTCGGTCGCCGCCAAGCATCGTTGCCGAGGCAGGTTCGGCGCAGCGGCTCCCTCAGGATGACTTCGTGTGTAGCATGGAATGCACAGTCGGTTTCGGAAGGTGGTATCACACCCGAGAATCACCCGCATGTTTACATGAAGTAGCTAGAAACGATAGGACACGATCCTCGAAAGCAGCTTTCATCCCCCATCGACTCTGCTCACTTTCTTGATTCACGATGTCGATTTTATGCCCAATTTCGGGTTGCATCCGCCGAAGTTCGTACGGAACGCCAGCCGGGGGATTGTTAAGGCATAATAGGTGCGTTAGATTGTAAGCGAAGCCAGTCCGGCCCGACACGGCCGCCGCGCACCGCGCGGTCGGGTGAAGGGAGCGGCGGCTTCTCCAACAGCGAGGTCCCGGAGCGCGAGCAGCATCGCGCGCCGGGACCTTTTTTTCGTCACCGCTCCACTGAAAGGAGAGCGAACATGCCGAGCAGTCCGCAGCAACCGCAGGGGTCGCAGGCGCGGCAGTCGCAGGCGCTGCAGGCCCTGGCGCAGCGCAGCGGAGCCCAGGACCTGGTCCTGGTGGACTCCGCGGCCGTCTCGCTGAGCGGCGGCCGGAGCGCCACCCGCTACAGCGCCGTGCGGCGGAGCGACGCCAACGGCCCGCAGCACTCCGTCGTGCTCGACGCGAGCGGGGCCGAGGTCGAGGAGTCGCACCTGTCCGCCGCCGCGTCCACGAGCGGCGACACCGCCACGCTGGAGCCCGCGCCGGTGGACGGCGGCACCAAGCCGGTGGTCACCGCGTCGGCCACCATCAGCCCCAGCACCAACAACCTGGTGCTGAACCCGGGCGACACCTTCCCGGAGGTGATCACCGTCACCATCCCCCCCAACACCACGCCGGCCAAGGCGGACGTCTACTTCCTGGCCGACGTCACGGGGAGCATGGGCTCCCACATCGCCGCCGTGCAGGCGGGCGCCAACCAGATCCTGAACGACCTGGCGGCGCTGGGCATCGACATCGCCTACGGCGTGGGGAGCTACAACGACTTCCCCGGCCCGCCGACGCTGGCGTTCCAGCACCAGCTCTCGCCCACCTCCAGCACCGCGGCCGTCACGGCCGCCATCGGCACCTGGGCGGCCAGCGGCGGCGGCGACTACCCCGAGGGGCAGCTCTTCGCCCTCGACCAGCTGGCGGTGCCCCCGGGCGGCACCATCGGGTGGCGCGCCGGGGCGGAGCGCATCATCGTCTGGTTCGGCGACGCGCCCGCGCACGACCCGGTCTGCTCCGCCATCTCGGGGCTGTCGTACACCATCACCGAGGCGACGGCGACGGCCAAGCTGGTGGCCGAGCAGATCACGGTGCTGGCCATCAGCGTCACCACGCCGGGGCTGGACGACAACCCGGCGCCCAGCAGCTTCGACTACAACGCGGCGTGCGGCGCCCCGGGCGGCACGGCCGGGCAGGGGACGCGCATCGCCAACGCCACGGGCGGCATCTTCGTCACGGGGATCAACCCGTCCACCATCGTGAGCACCATCACCAGCCTGATCACGACGGCGGTCACCACCATCAACAACCTGTCGCTGGTGCCCACGGGCGGGATCGCGCCGTTCGTCACCTCCATCTCGCCGGCCGGCGGGTACGGGCCGCTGGCGAGCGACCAGACGCACGTGCTGCCGTTCGACGTGGTGTTCACCGGCGTGGTGCCCTGCACCAGCGAGACGCAGGTGTTCACCGGCACCATCGACGCGGTGGCCGACGGCGGCGTGGTGGCCAGCAAGACGGTCACCATCACGGTGCCGCCGTGCGAGTCGCGGCGCCGCGTGTACAGCGTGAAGTACGTCTGCGGCTGGCAGCACGACGAGCGCGGCTGCCCGGTGCTGCCGGGCCGGTACGCCACGGACGTCAACATCCACAACCCCAGCGGCCGCGAGGCGAGGATCGAGAAGGTCTTCATCCCGCTGGTGGTGAACGGCGAGCCGATCGGCCGCGAGCCGCGCTACTCGCAGCCCAGGGCCAAGGACTTCATCGTGCTGCCGCCGATGTCGGCCACGATGGACGACTGCTGCCGGATCGCCGAGCTGATGGGGCTGGACCTGGGGTCGCTCAACATCGGCTTCCTGCAGATCACCAGCGACGCCGACCTGGAGGTGGTGGCGGTGTACACCGCGTCGGGCTTCGACCCGAACATGGGCGTGAGCATCGACGTGGAGCAGGTGGAGGCTCGCCTGCTGTAGTGCAGCGCGGACGCCCGGCGCGGGCTCTCCCGCGCCGGGCGCCCGGCGCTCGGGAATAGGTCTTGAAAAGGCTTCACACAGAGAAACAGAGAAACAGAGGACTTCGGCTTCTCTGTTTCTCTGTGTGATTCCAATCTGTTTCTATTCTGTTTGGAACCAGAACGATGCGTCCAGGCGGGCGGATGTTATATTCGGCGATCCGACCACTTACCGATCGAAGCGAATGGTCAACCTCCTGGAAGCGCT
The DNA here is from genome assembly GCA_036389795.1 of Longimicrobium sp. Taxonomy (NCBI): domain Bacteria; kingdom Pseudomonadati; phylum Gemmatimonadota; class Longimicrobiia; order Longimicrobiales; family Longimicrobiaceae; genus Longimicrobium; species Longimicrobium sp. The sequence continues at coordinate 7,509 of DASVWD010000173.1, read as the reverse complement.
CTACGCCGTCTCCGGCGTCTGCCTGGCCGTCGCGCTGTACCACGCGTGGAAGGCGCGGCGCGGGGACCCGGCAGGCGCCGGCCGGCACCGGCGCCGGACCTGGCAGTGGGGGGCCGCGGCGGCGGCGGGCATTCTCGTCTGCGCGGCGCTCTACTGGTATCTTGGCTGAACCGACCCCCCTCCTCCCCGACGATCCCGTCCGCATGCGAGCACCCGTTGAACGCCGCTGACCGCGCCGCCGCGCCGGGGCTCGCGCGCCGGCTGGGGCTCTTCGACGCGACGATGATCGTGATGGGCGGCATCGTCGGGTCGGGGATCTTCGTCAACCCGCACGTGGTCGCGCGGCAGGTGCACACGCCGGCGCTGATCGTGGGCGCGTGGGCGGCGGGCGGGGCGATCGCGCTGGCCGGGGCGTTCGTCTACGCCGAGCTCGCCGCGCGCAGACCCCAGGTCGGCGGGCAGTACGCCTACCTGCGCGACGCCTACCACCCCGCGCTCGCGTTCCTCTACGGCTGGGCGCTGCTGCTGGTGATCCAGACGGGCGGGATGGCCGCGGTGGCCGTCACCTTCGCCCGCTACTTCCGCGAGGTCACGCACGTGCCGCTCGCCGAGCCGGCGCTGGCCGGGGTCGCCCTCGCGGTGCTGGTGGTGGTCAACTGCCTGGGCGTGCGCGCCGGGAGCAGCGTGCAGAGCGGGCTGATGGTGCTGAAGATCCTGGCCATCGCCGCCCTCGTCGCCGCCGGCCTCTTCTTCGCCGGCGGGGCGTCGGAGACGTCGACGGCGGCCGCGCGCCCGGCGTCGGGCGGGTTGGCGTCGTTCGGCGCGGCGATGATCCCGGTGATGTTCGCCTACGGGGGGTGGCAGACGGCCAGCTTCGTGGCGGGCGAGATGCGCGACCCGCGGCGCGACCTGGCGCGCGGGCTGCTGATCGGCGTGCTGGGGGTGATCGCGCTCTACGTGGCCGTCAACGTGGCGTGCGTGCTGGCGCTCGGCGCGGCCGGACTGGCGGCGGAGCCCGCGCCCGCCTCCGCCGTCATGCGCCTGGCGTTCGGCGAGCGCGGGGCGGCGCTGATCGCGGTGGGGATCGCCGTCTCCACCTTCGGCTTCCTGAGCCAGGGGATGCTCACCGCCCCGCGCGTCTACTTCGCCATGGCCGACGACGGGCTCTTCTTCCGCCGCGTGGCCTGGCTGGACCCGCGCACGCGCGCGCCCGTGGTCGCCATCGCGCTGCAGGGCGTGCTGGCGCTCGTGATCGCGCTCACCGGCACGTACGAGCAGATCCTCAACTACGTGGTCTCGGTGGACTTCATCTTCTTCGGGCTCACCGCCGGCACGCTCTTCGTCTTCCGCCGCCGGGCGGCGCGCGGCGAGGCGGACGGCTCGGAGGGGTGGAGCGGCGCCCGCGTCCCCGGCCACCCGCTGACCACCGCGTTCTTCATCGCCGCCTGCGCGCTGATCGTGGCGAGCACCCTCTACAAGTACCCGGCGAACAGCGCCATCGGGGTGGCGATCATGCTGGCGGGGCTCCCCGTCTACCTCTTCTGGCGTCGGCGGAGAACGGCATGAGCGAAGCATCCCGCCCGCTCGGCTCCGACTACCTGCTGTGGGCGAAGACGCGCTCGAAGGCGCGCTTCAACCTCACCTCGAGCGGCGCGCCGTTCTTCCCGCTGCGCGACCTGCCGGTGAGGCTGGACGAGCTGGAGCTGAACGGGCCGGACGTCTACGTGCCCCTGCTGGAGGCGATCGGCGCGCGCTACGGCGTGCCCGTGGAGAGCGTCTTCCCGGCGATGGGCACCTCCATGGCCAACCACCTGGCGATGGCCGCGCTGCTGGAGCCGGGCGACGAGGTGCTGATCGAGCACCCGGGCTACGAGCCGCTGCTGGCCGTGGCGCGCTACCTCCGCGCGGAGGTCAGGCGCTTCGCCCGGCGCGCTGAAGACGGCTTCCGCGTGGACCCGGCCGAGGTGGAGCGGCAGGCGGGGCCGCGCACGCGCCTCGTCGTCCTCACCAACCTGCACAACCCCTCCGGCGCGCTCACGGACGACGAGACGCTGCGCCGGGTGGGCGAGGTCGCCCGGCGCTCCGGCGCGCGCGTGCTGGTGGACGAGGTCTACCTCGACGCGCTCTTCGAGCGGCCGCCCCGCACCGCGTTCCACCTGGGCCCGGAGTTCGTCGTCACCAGCAGCCTCACCAAGGTCTACGGGCTCAACGGGCTGCGCTGCGGCTGGATCCTGGCCGAGCCGGCGCTGGTGGAGCGGCTCTGGCGGCTGAACGAGCTGTTCAGCAACATCGGCGTGCACGCCGGCGAGCGGCTGAGCGTGGCCGCCTTCCGCCACCTGGACCGGATCGCCGCCCGCTCGCGCGCGCTGCTGGAGGCGAACGGCGCGGCGCTCGACGCGTTCTTCCGCACGCGCGAAGATCTCGACTGGATCCCACACCGCTTCGGCACCGTCTCCTTCCCGCGCCTGCGCTCGGGCAGCGCCGACGGGCTGTGCGACCTGCTCCGCGAGAAGTACGAGACGTCGGTCGTCCCGGGCCGCTTCTTCGGGATGCCGGAGCACTTCCGCATCTCCCTCGGCGCGGACCCGGCCACGTTCGCGGAAGGCCTGGCGCGGCTCGGCCGCGCGCTGGACGAGGTAGCTCTCTCGCAGCAGTGACGTCGGCGATCACCGCGCCGGCCGGCCCGACGACTGCTCGTGACGGTCATTTTAGTCGCTTGCTGCGGCGAATTTTTGCCCTCATACTTCGAGTCATGAGATCCCGCGCCTTCCGCCGACACCAGCAAGCCCGCATCAAGCGCCGGGTGGAGCACTACTACGGCGGCGCGCACAAGGGTGATGCGCGCCGGATCGGACGGCTGGTGCGCACGCGGACACCCTGCTCATGCTCTATGTGCGGCAACCCGCGCAAGTGGCATGACGAGCCGACGCTGCAGGAGCGGCGTGCCCCAGGACCGGCAATAGGGAGTGAGCGATGAGCCTGGCGCGTGCTTACGACGAAATCGTGGATTTCATCGCAGCCGGCCCGAGCCCCAGCAAGGTCGTCGCGTTCCGCCCATCGGAAGCGACACGGCAGCGCGTTGCCGATCTCATTCATCGAGAGAAGACCGAAGGCATCTCCGATGAAGAGCGTTCCGAACTGGACCACTACCAGCAGATCGAGCACCTGATGCGCCTCGCGAAAGCCCGGGCCAAGCAGCACCTGACCGGTGAGTAGCTATCTCACGGTCGAGCTTCGGCGGCTGGTCGTCTCGCGAGCGGAGGGGCTGTGCGAGTATTGCATGATCCACGAGGCTGACACCTTCTTCGGCTGCGAAATCGACCACATCGTCAGCGAGAAGCACGGCGGGGTTACGGAACCGGAAAACCTCGCGTTCGCCTGTTTCTTCTGCAATCGCCACAAGGGAACCGACCTGGGCTCCATCGCGGGACCGACCAACCGGCTGATCCGCTTCTTCAACCCACGGACCGACCGCTGGCCGGAGCACTTCGTTCTGGATGAAGACGGCATGATCATTCAGCCGCGAACGGAAGTCGGCATGTGACCGAGCGCATCTTCGGATTCAACACGGATGAGCGGCTCCAGGAACGCCGTACCTTGCGCGATGTCGGTCGCTACCCGACTCCCGCTGCGCGTAAGCGAATACTCGACCTAGCCTGACAAGGAAACACTGGCACCAAAGCCAAAGCCCCGGCTCCTGCGCGGAGCCGGGGCTTCGTCTTTCTGGTTGGTGCGACGCTCACTCAGGCCGCGGAGGCGCGCTCGCTGAGCACCGTCACCACGTCGTCGACCACCTGGAGGAAGCCGCCCGCCACGTTGAACTTGCGGCTGTCGCGGCCGTTGTCCACCCGCAGCACCCCTTCGCCCAGCAGCGCCATCAGCGGCGCGTGGCCGCGCAGGATGCCCAGGTAGCCGTTGCTGGCGGGCGCCACCACCTGCGTGGCCTCGCCCTCGTACACCGTCTGCTCGGGGGAGAGCACCACCACGTGCAGCGTCCCGGCGCCCTCCGCGCCTCCGCCCGCGGCGGCCATCAGGCCCCCTGCTCCAGCTTGCGGGCCTTCTCCACCGCCTCGTCGATGCCGCCCACCATGTAGAAGGCCTGCTCGGGGAGGTGGTCGAACTCGCCCGACACCACGCGCTCGAACGAGGAGATGGTGTCCTCCAGCTTCACGTACTTGCCCGGCGTGCCGGTGAACTGCTCGGCCACGTGGAAGGGCTGCGACAGGAAGCGCTGGATGCGCCGCGCCCGGCCCACGATCACCTTGTCCTCCTCGGTGAGCTCGTCCATCCCCAGGATGGCGATGATGTCCTGCAGCTCCTTGTAGCGCTGCAGGATGCGCTGCACCGCGGTGGCCACGTCGTAGTGCCGCTGCCCGATGAACTGCGGGTCCACGATGCGGCTGGTGGAGTCGAGCGGGTCCACCGCCGGGTAGATGCCGATCTCCGTCAGCGCGCGGCTCAAGACCGTCGTCGCGTCCAGGTGCGCGAACGCCGTGGCCGGCGCCGGGTCGGTCAGGTCGTCGGCGGGGACGTAGATGGCCTGCACCGAGGTGATCGATCCCTCGCGCGTGGAGGTGATCCGCTCCTGCAGCGCGCCCATCTCGGTGGCCAGCGTGGGCTGGTACCCCACCGCGCTCGGCATGCGGCCCAGCAGCGCCGACACCTCGCTCCCCGCCTGGGTGAAGCGGAAGATGTTATCGATGAAGAAGAGCACGTCCTGCTTCTCGACGTCGCGGAAGTACTCGGCCACGGTGAGCCCCGCGAGCGCCACGCGCAGCCGCGCCCCCGGCGGCTCGTTCATCTGGCCGTAGACCAGGGCCACGCTGCTCTCGGGGAGGTTGTCGTCCTTGATGAGCCCCGCCTCGCGGAACTCCAGCCACAGGTCGGTGCCCTCGCGGGTGCGCTCGCCCACGCCGGCGAACACCGAGCGGCCGCCGTGCCCCATGGCGATGTTGTGGATGAGCTCCTGGATGACCACCGTCTTCCCCACCCCGGCGCCGCCGAAGAGGCCGATCTTGCCGCCCTTCACGTACGGGGTGAGCAGGTCCACCACCTTGATGCCGGTCTCCAGGACCTCGGTCTTGGGCTCCAGCGCCACGAACGCCGGGGCCGGGCGGTGGATCGGCCAGCGCTCGGCGTCGGCCGGGACCGCGCCGCGCTCGTCCACCGGCTCGCCCAGCACGTTCAGGATGCGGCCCAGCGCCGAACGCCCCACGGGGATGCGGATGTAGGCGCCGGTGTCCACCACCTCCATCCCGCGCACCACGCCGTCGGTGGGCTCCATGGCCACCGCGCGCACCTGGTTGCGGCCGATGTGCTGCTGCACCTCGAGTGTCACGTCGAGCGCGGGGCGCCCCTCGGCGGCCGGCTGGCGGATGCGGAGCGCGCGGTAGATCTCGGGGAGGCCGCTCTCGAACTCGGCGTCGACCACGGGGCCGATGACCTGGACCACGCGGCCCACGGCGGGGGTGGCGGCGCGCACGGTGGCGCGCTCCGGGGCTGTCGCTGCCATCTATCGTTCTCCTTGGAATTCAGGTCCGCGTTATTCCAGCGCCGCCGCGCCGCCGACGATCTCGGCGATCTCCTGCGTGATCTGCGCCTGGCGGGCCCGGTTGTAGGTCCGCGTGAGCGACTCGAGCATCTCGCCCGCGTTGTCGGTGGCGTTCTTCATGGCCGTCCGGCGCGCGCCCTGCTCGGCCGCGGCCGTCTCCACCAGCGCCCGGTACACGCTGTTGCGCACGTAGAGCGGGAGGATGCGGCCCAGGATCTCGTCGCCCGAGGGCTCCAGGATGTAGTCGACGCTCCTCCCCTTCTCCTCGCCCTCGGGCGCCGCCACGGGAAGGAGCGGAATCACCGCCGGCGGCGTGGAGAGCGCCGATTTGAACTGGGCGTACACCACGTACACCGCGTCCAGGTCGCCCGAGACGAAGCGCTCCATCAGCTCGTTCACCAGCCGCTCGGCGTCGGCGCCCGTGGGGCGGTCGCCGATGTCGGAGACGGCGGTGCGCAGGTCCTCGCCCTGGAAGCGGAAGAAGCCGATCCCCTTCTTCCCGGCCGCGTGCAGCTCGGCCTCGGTCCCCTCCGCGCGCAGCCGCTGCAGGAGGGAGCGCGCCTCGCGGATCAGGTTGGCGTTGAAGGCGCCCGCCAGCCCGCGGTTGGAGGTGACGAGCAGCACCGCCGCCTTCCGCACCTTCTCCGGCTGCCTGAGCAGCGGGTAGCGCCCCGCCAGCTCGGGCGTGAGGAGGCGGCGGATGACGTCGGCCAGCCGCTCGGCGTAGGGGCGCGCGGCGTGCACGCGGTCCTGGGCGCGCTTGAGCTTGGACGTGGCCACCATCTCCATCGTCCGGGTGATCTTGCGCGTGTTCTGGACCGAGCGGATGCGGCCCTTCAGTTCTCTGGCTTTGGCCATGATTCGCTTCGCTCAAAGTGCCCAGTGCCCAGTCCCCAGTGCCCAGTAGCCCGGAGCGAAGTTCCTGGGCACTGGGCACTTGGCACTGGGCACCATCAGTACGACTGCCTCGCCGCGGCCGCGTTCGCCTCGGGGCGCGACGACATGCGCAGCTGCTCCTCGCTCATGCGCCGGTCGGCGTCGGTCTCGTGCAGCAGCGGGCTCTCGGCGAAGTCCTCGGTCCCCACCGGCGAGTGCGGGTCGGCGAACAGCTCGGCGTAGCGGTCGATGGCCGCCTTGAGCGCCTGCTCCGTGTCGCCGCCCAGGTCGCGGCTCTCGCGGATCCCCTGCAGGATCTCGGGGTGGTTGGCGCGCAGGAAGATGTGGAAGTCCCGCTCCCACACCTTCACCTGCCCCAGGTCCACCGGGTCCAGGTAGCCGTTGTTCAGCGCGTAGATGATCGCCACCTGGTGCTCCACCGGCATCGGCGAGTACTGGTCCTGCTTGAGCACCTCCACCGCGCGGGCGCCGCGGGCCAGCTGCCGCTGCGTCACCGGGTCCAGCTCCGAGCCGAACGCGGCGAACGCCTCCAGCTCGCGGTACTGCGCCAGCTCGCCCTTGAGGCGCCCGGCCACCTTCTTCATCGCCTTGATCTGCGCCGAGCCGCCCACGCGGGAGACCGAGATGCCGACGTTCACCGCCGGGCGCACGCCCGAGTAGAACAGGTTCGACTCCAGGAAGATCTGCCCGTCGGTGATGGAGATCACGTTGGTGGGGATGTACGCCGACACGTCGCCCGCCTGCGTCTCGATCACCGGCAGCGCCGTGAGGCTCCCGCCGCCCTGCTCGTCGGAGAGCTTGGCCGCGCGCTCCAGCAGGCGCGAGTGCAGGTAGAACACGTCGCCCGGGAACGCCTCGCGGCCGGGCGGGCGGCGCAGCACGAGCGAGAGCTGCCGGTACGCCGCGGCCTGCTTGGACAGGTCGTCGTACACGCACAGCGTCGCCCGCCCCTCGTGGTACATGAAGTACTCGGCCATTGCGCAGCCCGTGTACGGGGCGATGTACTGCATCGGCGCCGGGTCCGACGCCGTGGCGACGACGACGATCGTGTACTCCATCGC
>DASVWD010000172.1 GCA_036389795.1 Longimicrobium sp. | reverse complement strand
TGACCTCGCAGGCCGAGCGGCCCGCGGCGGAGGCGGCTCCGGCGGCGAACGGCCGCCGCGGGCGCCGTGGCCGGGGCCGCGGGCGCGAGGAGGGCGGCGCCGCGCCGGCGCCCGCGCCCGAGGCTCCCGCGCCGCAGCCCGAAGCCGCCGCTCCGGCGGCGGAGAAGACCGGCGGCCGCGGTCGCCGGGGCAGGGGAGGGGGCCAGCCCGTGGCCCCCGCGGCCGAGGCGGCTCCCGCGCCGTCTCCGGCTCCCGCGGCGGAGGAGGCCCGGGCGGGCGGCGGCCGTGGCCGCGGACGCGGCGGACGCGGGGGCGCTCAGCCCACCGCCGAGGCGCCCGCGCCCGAGGAGCCCCGCGCCGCCGGCGGTGGCGGACGGGGACGGGGCCGCGGTGGTGGCAGCCAGCCGGCCACGGAGGCGCCCGCGCCCGCGGAGACGACGCGCGCGGCGGGTGGTCGCGGGCGGGGCCGGGGCGTCCGCGGGGGCGGGCAGCCCGCCGCGGAAGCTCCCGCGCCCGAAGCTCCCCCCGCGCCCACGGCCGGGGCGAAGGGGAGGGGCGGCGGTCGGGGCGGCCGCGGGCGGGGCCGCGGCAACGCGCCGCACCCCTCGTGAGCCGCGGGGAAGAAGCGAGCGCCGCGTCCGGCACGGTCCGGGCGCGGCGCTCCGCGCTTCCAGCCCCCGAGCCGCTGCCGCCGGAGTTCTGCGCGCGCCCCGCGGAGACGGTCGCCCGCGAGCTGCTGGGGGCACGGCTGGTCTCCGAGGTGGACGGGAAGCGGGTCGCCGGCGAGATCGTGGAGACGGAGGCCTACGTGGGGCCGCACGACGCCGCCTCGCACGCGTGGGAGAAGTTCGGGCGGACGCAGCGCAACGACGCCATGTTCGGCCCGCCGGGGACGGCCTACGTCTACCTGATCTACGGCTTCCACTGGTGCATCAACGTGGTGACCGACGCGGAGGGCTTCCCGGCCGCCGTGCTGCTGCGCGCCGCGCGCCCCGTGGAGGGGATCGAGACCGCGCGCGAGCGGCGCCCGGGCCGCCCCGACCGCGAGCTGATGCGCGGTCCCGGCAACCTGGCGCGCGCGCTGGGCGTCACCGGCGCCGAGAACTACCACCCGCTCGACCGTCCGCCGCTCTGGCTGGCCGCCGGCCGCGCGGTGCCCGGCGGCGAGGTGGCGACGGGGCCGCGCATCGGCATCGCCGCGCACCGGCACGCGGACCGGCCGCTGCGCTTCTGGCTGCGCGGCTCGGAGTGGGTGTCGAAGAAGTCCTGAGCCGCCCCCTCGCTTCCCCGATGATCGCGCGCTCCGCCCGGCGCCGTTGGGCCACGTGGCTTGTGGCCCTACGGCGCGCGCAGCCCGGCCCCTTCAGGGGGACACGCCCAGAACTGCGGTGCGAGGTGCGAGGTGCGTGGCGGGATTTTCGCGGGCGGACGGCTTCCGGGGTCCGCTCACGACGAACGATCCGGGGGCGAATGAACGACTGGGACGAGCTGATGGACTTCGCCGTGCGCACGGTGGCCGGCGCGGGCGAGATCACGGTGGGCCACTTCGGCACCGTGGCGGTGCAGAGGAAGCCCGACGGCAGCGAGGTGACGGCGGCGGACCTGGCGGCGGAGGCGTACGTGCGCGCGTCGGTGGCCGAGGCGTTCCCCGAGGACGGCATCGTGGGCGAGGAGGACGAGGAGAGGCCGTCGCGGAGCGGCCGCCGCTGGATCGTGGACCCGATCGACGGGACGCGCTCGTTCGGCTCGGGGGTGCCGCTCTACGCGGTGCTCCTGGCGCTGGAGGTGGACGGGGCGCCGTCGCTCGGCTGCTGCCACCTCCCGGCGCTCGGCGAGACGCTGGTGGCGGCGCGCGGCGCTGGGGCGTGGCTCAACGGCCGCCCCGCGCGGGTGTCGGAGTGCGAGGACTTGGCCGAGGCGCGGATGGTGACCTCGGGCCTGGAGTACTGGCGCGACCTGGGGACCGACGAGGACCGCGCGGGGTTCGATCGCCTGGTGCGCGCCACCCGCTTCGCGCGCACCTGGGGTGACGCGTACGGCTACTTCCTGGTGGCGTGCGGCCGCGCGGAGCTGATGGTGGATCCCACCACGGCCAACTACTGGGACTACGCCGCCCACACGGTGATCTTCCCCGAGGCCGGCGGCCGCTTCACGCAGTTCGACGCCTCGCCGGTCGTCGACTGCAGCACCGCGCTGGCGAGCAACGGCCGCCTGCACGACGCCGCCCGCCGCGTGCTGGCGGGCGGGTGAGCTGATAAGATCCGTGGGAGAGGATCACCCGGGAGATCCGCCGTCGGAGCGGGCGCATCTCCGCCGGGGAGCAGGCTGACCGTCTCGACCGATCCATGGACTACCTCAGGCACCAGCAGCAGCTCGAGCAGCGGCTGTGGACGGCCGCCTCGGGCACGGCGACGCGGGCCGCGCTCAGGCTGGAGCCCGGGTGCGAGCAGCGCCTGCGCGACGAGATCCGGCGGGGGGCCAGCCGCATGCTCGGCCGCGGCTTGGTGATGGACCCCACGGCGGTGGGCCGCGCCTACGGCAACACCATCGCGCTGGTGAACGCGATGGCCGAGGGAGCGAAGGAGCGCCGGCAGGTCTCGCTCGACGAGGAGTGCGTCACGGACGCGCTGCGGCGCCTGTGCCCGCTCTTCCCGTTCTGCTGACGCACGCTCCGATGTGCCCCGAGCCCGGCGAACCTCCTGCCGTCGAAGCAGCGCTGCGGTGGGCGCTCTGGCGGCAGGACGACAACGGCAACCGCGAGATCGTGCGGCGCTTCGGCGAGCGGGACGAGGCCGAGCGGAGATGCGCGAGTACGAGGCGGGGGGCACAAGCAGACGTACTGGATCGAGCGCGTCGAATAGCTGCTGTTTCCCTCCTCATCGTTTAGATTACGAATGGGCTACAGATTCGAGTGGGATCCGGAGAAGGCGGAAAGCAATCTCCAAAAGCATGGTGTCTCATTCGAAGAGGCGACCACGGTCTTCGGTGATCCACTGGCGCTGATCATGCCGGACCCGAGGCACTCGCAAGCCGAAACCAGGTATATCCTGCTCGGTTTATCGCACCGCTACCGGCTCTTGGTCGTCGCGCATACCGAGCGAACGGGCTCGGTGCGCATCATCAGTGCACGCCTGGCCACGCGCAGTGAGCGAAAAGCTTATGAAGAATCCCGATTCCGATGACGACCTGCTCCCGGAGTACGACTTCTCCGGAGCGACTCGGGCGAACTATGCCGCCCGCTACGCAGAAGGAACCAACGTGATCGTCCTCGATCCCGACGTCGCTGAGGTCTTCCGCGACTCCAGATCGGTGAACGACGCCCTGAGAGCGTTGGTTCAGATTATCCGTAACCACCCTTCGCCTGCGGCGAGCAGATAGTTACAAGGATATCCCGCCGTAACGCGAACTGTTGATCCACCCAGGGGGAGGAGGGGATGATGAGCACGGTCTTCAAGTCCATCGAGATGGTGGGCGTCTCCGACACGAGCTTCGACGACGCGGCGCGGCTCGCCGTGAAGCGCGCGGCGGAGACGATCCGGAACCTGGAGTGGATGGAGGTGGTCGAGCAGCGCGGCTACATCGCCGGCGGCGAGATCCAGCAGTACCAGGTGAGCGTCAAGATCTGGTTCAAGCTGGAGGAGGGCCAGCAGCCGAGCTGATCATGAATCGCCGAGATTCGTCCGGATGCGAATTTGAACCGAATGTCTCACGCAGAGCAGCAGAGTCAGCAGAGAACAACGAAGTCTCTGCTGACTCTGCTGCTCTGCGTGCGATGATTCGGGTTCGCTCGTCCGGACCTGTCGAGTCGTTCCGGGGCTACACCGTCGCCTGCTCCACCGGCTTCGCGGCCGAGCCGAGCTGGGTGCGCAGGTCCTTGCGCAGGATCTTGCCGATGGGGGTCTTGGGCAGGTCGTCGCGGAACTCCACGCGGCGCGGGACCTTGTAGGGCGTCAGGTGCTCGCGGGCGTGGGCGATCACGTCCTGCTCGGTGAGCGCGGGGTCCTTCTTCACCACGAACGCCAGCACCGTCTCGCCGCTCTTCTCGTCGGGGACGCCGATCACCCCCACCTCGCGCACGCCGGGGTGCCGGGCGATGGCCTCCTCCACCTCGTTCGGGTAGACGTTGAAGCCGCTCACCAGGATCATGTCCTTCTTGCGGTCCACGATCCGGAAGTAGCCGTCCTCGTCCATCACGGCGATGTCGCCCGTGCGCAGCCACCCGTCCTTCAGCACCTTGGCCGTCTCGTCGGGGCGCTGCCAGTAGCCGAGCATCACCTGCGGGCCCTTGATGGCGATCTCGCCCGGCTCGCCGTTGGGTACCGGGCTGCCGTCCTCGTCCACGCAGCGCAGGTCGGTCGACGGCAGGGGGACGCCGATGGTGCCGTCCTTCACCAGCCCGCCGATCGGGTTGAAGGTGGCCACCGGCGAGGTCTCGGTGAGGCCGTACCCCTCCACCACGGGCGTGCCCGTCACCTCCTGCCACCGCTTCGCCACCGCGGAGTGCAGCGCCATCCCCCCCGCCAGCGAGGCCACCAGCTCCTTCGGCGGGCTCTGCTTGAACCAGTCTTCGCCGGCCAGCGCGTTGTACAGGGTGTTGACGCCGGTGAACCAGGTGATCGGCATCTTCTCCCACGCCGCCTTCAAGTTGCTCACCGGCCGCGGCGAGGGCACCAGCACGTCGCGCCCGCCGATGGCGTAGAAGAGGAGGAAGTTCACCGTGAGCGCGAAGATGTGGTACAGCGGCAGCGCCGTGAGCACCGTCTCCTGGCCGCGGCGCAGGAAGTTCCGGCTCACCTCCTCGAGCTGCATGGTGTTCGCCAGCAGGTTGCCGTGCGAGAGCATGGCGCCCTTGGAGACGCCCGTGGTGCCGCCCGTGTACTGCAGCGCCGCCACGGTGTCGAGCCCCACGTCCGCCACGTAGCGCCGCACGTCGGCGCGGCCCACGGCGGCTTTCCCGGCCTTCATGGCCGCGGCGAACCTGGTGTGCGCCACGGTGACGGGCGGCACCTGCTTCTTGACGTACTTGAGCACGATGCCCACCAGCGCCTTGCGCGCCGCCGGGAAGAACTCGGCGATGCTGGCGACGACGACCGTCTTGAGCTCGGGCGTCTTCGGCAGCACCTGCGGGAGGCGGTCGGCGAACATGTCCAGGATCACCAGCACCTTCGCGCCCGCGTCGGAGAACTGGTGCGTCATCTCGGAGGGCGTGTAGAGCGGGTTGGTGTTGGCCAGCACGCACCCGGCCTTCCACACGCCGAACGCCACCACGGGGTAGACCAGGCAGTTGGGGAGCTGCACGGCCACGCGGTCGCCCTCCGCCAGGCCCGCCACCTCGCGCAGGTAGGCGGCGAACTCGTCGGAGAGCCGGTCCACCTCGGCGAAGGTGAGCGACGCGTTCATGCCGTTGGGCATCACCTGCGTGAAGGCGATGCGGTCGGCGTACTTCGCCGCGACCTGCCGCCCCATGTCGGCCAGGTTCCGGTAGGGGATCGCGTCGATCTCGGGGCGGGTCCCCTCCACGTAGTGCGCGGTCCAGGGCCGATCGGTCATCGAACTCCTCCCGTTGGGTGGTGAGCGGCGTTCATCCCAACAACTATCGGCTTGCGCGGGCCGGGCGGCAAGGAGGGCGTGCCAGGAAATCGTCCAACAGGCTGTTGGACAAATTCCCGCGCCCGGACGCCGGGTCGGGCGGGTCGTGCCGCTCCGGCCGGAATCTCTACGATACGGCGCGTGAATTCTCGCCCGATTGCCGGCCGAGGAGCCGGACCGGCATGGGCGGCAAGGAAGGCATGCCAGGAAATCGTCCAACAGGCTGTTGGACAAATTCCCGCGCCCGGACGCCGGGCCGGGCGGATCGTGCCGCTCCGGCCGCACTGTCTACGATATGGCGCGCGAATTCTCGCCCGATTGCCGGCCGAGGAGCCAGGCCAGCGTGAGCGCCAGCGCCAGGAGGGGGACGCCGATCGCGCCCGCGGCGAGGTTCGCCAGCCCGAGCGTGCCGACCGGGCCGGAGAAGAGCAGGGCGTAGAGGATGCCGAAGAAGAAGAGCCCGAACGCCGCCGCGCCGCAGCACACCCAGACAAGCGCGAGCTGCCGCCGCCGCCACGCGCGCGGCGCCGTGCGCACCAAGCGGGCGAGGGTGAGCATCCCCAGCCCCGGTAAGGTGAGCCCGATCCCCACCAGCGCCGCCCACTCGCTCCAGTCCAGCCGCACGTCGGCGCGCGGGTCGGTGAGCCGCGCCAGCCACTCGCGCGAGGCCCGCGGCGCCACCGCCACGCACGGCACGCCGAGGACGACGACTTCGCCGATCAGCGCGACGGCGAAGCCGAGCCAGCTGCTGCTGGAGAGCGGAAGGATCTCGTTCATCCGGGCGGGAGGCGGCGTGTCGGGGAGGTGTCGCGCAGTGCGCTAAGCATCAGCGGGCGCGGGGGAAAACGCAAGGCGGGCGAATGGGCGCGCGGACCATCACACCCCGCCCTCATCGTCACGCTCGTACGGCGGTACCATTGCAGTCCGGGAAGCATGTACGTGCCGGAAAAGACCGTTTTCGCGATCTGGTGCAAGGTGATATGATATCACCGATGTGCCCCTCTCTCCTCGATGCCTGCACAGGAAATCCTCTGACCCGAGCCCCGTTCATGCCTTCGAAACGACGCCGTCCTTCCCCTCTGCCCGACCCTGTCCCGAGCACCACGGAAATGGCGGGATACGGAGAGCTGCTCGACGACCTCAGGTCCCGCATCCGTGCGGCGCAGGTGCGCGCCGCGCTCGCGGTCAACCGGGAGCTCGTGCTCCTGTACTGGCAGATCGGGCGCGAGATCCTGGTGCGGCAGGACCATGCGGGCTGGGGCGCGAAGGTGGTGGACCGGCTCGCCGCCGACCTGCGGCGCGAGTTCCCCGACGTCCGCGGCCTCTCGCGCACGAACCTGCTGTACATGCGCGCCTTCGCCGAGGCGTACCCCGACGAGGAAATTGTCCAACAGCTTGTTGGACAAATTCCGTGGGGGCACAACACGGTGCTGCTCAACAAGTTGAAGAAGCCCGAGGAGCGCCTGTGGTACGCCCGCGCGGCCGTCCGGCACGGCTGGAGCCGGAACGTGCTGGTCCATCAGATCGAGAGCGGGCTGCATCGCCGGCAGGGACGGGCGATCACGAACTTCGACAGCACGCTCCCCGCCGCGCAGTCCGACCTGGCCGCGGAGCTGCTCAAGGACCCCTACCACTTCGATTTCCTCGCGCTGGCCCCCGCGGTCGCCGAGCGGGGGATCGAACGCGCGCTCCTCGCCCACGTCCGCGACTTCCTCCTCGAGCTGGGCGTCGGCTTCGCGCTCGTCGGCAGCCAGTATCCCCTGGAAGTGGGCGGGCAGCACTACCAGCTCGACCTGCTGTTCTACCACATCCGGCTGCGCTGCTTCGTGGTGGTGGAGCTGAAGGTCGGCGCCTTCAAGCCGGAGCACGCTGGCAAGGTGAACTTCTACCTTTCCGCCGTGGACGACCAGCTTCGCCAGGAGGGCGACCGGCCCAGCATCGGCCTGATCCTCTGCAAGGAGCGCAACCGGGTGGTGGCGGAGTACGCCCTGCGCGGCACGAGCAAGCCGATCGGCGTGGCCGAGTACCGGCTGATCGAGGACCTGCCGAAGCGCCTGCAGGGCAGTCTCCCCACTCCGGAACAGCTGGAGAAGGAGCTGAGCGGCATGGGGAAGCCGAGCCGCGAGGGCCCGGACGCGAGTGCGGGCCTGCCGGAAGGTGCCTGACGGGGATCAGAAGTACGGCTCCTCCACCAGCGGCGCCCCGCCGAGCACGACGCATCTCACCGTGCCGCCCGGCCGCACCTCCGCGCCGGCGGGGACGACGGCGAGCGCGTCCGCGGCGGCCATCGACGTGGCCACGCCGGAGCCCTGCGCGCCGGTGAGCCGCGCGGAGAGGGTGCCGTCCCCCTCCCGCTCCAGCCGCACGCGGGGGAAGTGCATCAGCTCGCCCCTCGCGGCGTAGCCGTCGCGCATCACCACATCGACCGCGGGGAGGTAGGGGCGCGCGTGGCCGGCCATGCGCAGCAGGGCGGGGCGGACGAACAGCTCGAAGGTCACCATCGTCGACACCGGGTTCCCCGGCAGCCCGAACCAGGGGATCCCGTCCAGCGCGCCCACCCGCCCGAACGCCAGCGCCGAGCCGGGGCGGACGCGCACGCGCCAGAACGCCACCTCCGTCCGCAGCTCCTCCATCACCCCGCGCACGTGGTCGTGCTCGCCCACGCTGATCCCCGCCGTGGTGACCAGCGCGTCGCAGCCGCGGGCGCGCTCCAGGTGCGCGCGCAGGCTCTCGGGCGTGTCGCGCGCGATCCCCAGCACGCGCGCCTCCATCCCCGCCTCGGCGAGCTGGGCGGCCAGCGCGTAGCTGTTGCTGGAAACAATCTTCCGCCCGGCCAGCACCTCCACGTAGCGCTCCACCTCCACCAGCTCGTCGCCCGAGGCGAGCACCGCCACCACGGGGCGGCGCACCACGCTGAGCCCCGCGCGCCCTAGCGCCGCCGCCACCGCCAGCTCCGGCGCGCGGAGCGTCTTCCCCGCGCGGAGCACCACGTCGCCGGCGCGCACGTCCTCTCCCCGCGGCCGCACGTTCTTCCCCGCGTCCGCGCCGGAGAAGACGGCCACGCGCCCCTCCGCCGTGCCGATCCCCGTCCCTCCGTCGGTGTGCTCCACGCGCACCACGCCGTCCGCGCCGGCGGGGACCGGCGCGCCCGTCATCACGCGGATCGCCTCGCCGGGGCCGACGGGGCGCACGGCGAAGCGGCCGGCGGGGACGTCGTCCACCACGCGCAGCACGGCGGGAGCCTCGCGCGTGGCGCCCCGCACGTCGGCTGCGCGTACCGCGAAGCCGTCCATGGCGCTGTTGTCCCACGGCGGCAGGTCCACCGGCGCGGCCACGTCCTCCGCCAGCACGCGCCCCAGGCAGCCCGGGAGCGGCCGCTCCTCGCGGCCCAGCGGCTCCACGGCGCCCACGATGCGCCGGAGCGCCTCGCCCGCCGCCAGCCAGTCCGCCGGCCGCTCAGCGCGCACCGGACGCCCCGCCCAGGAACCAGCCCTCGACCAGGTCGGCCACCTCGGCCACGTGCCGGCCGTGGGGGTGATGCGGGTCGATGCGGATGACCGGCAGGTCGGCCGCGAGCGACCGGTCGTCCGTCACCAGGGCCAGGAAGCGCCGGGCCGACTCGTCGTCCGCCTCGTCGTACAGCGGGTGCTCGTGCACGGCGCGGCGGAAGACCTCGAGCTTGGGGAACGGACCGTACTTGTAGCCTTCGACCAGCACCAGGTCGTAGCCGCGCCCCGCGTAGAACTCGGCGACCAGCCGCCCGGGGTCGGGCTCGCCGTCGATCCTCATCACCAGCGCCACCTTCCCTGTCCCGGCCATGATGGTGGCCTCGGCCTGGCCCTCGTGGAAGTGCCGCCACGAGTCGCGCCCCGGCTCGTCGGTCTCGAAGGCGTGGTGGCCGTGCTTGAGCGTGGCCACGCGCCGGCCGCGGCGCTTCAGCTCGGCGGCGAGCGCCACCACCAGCGTCGTCTTCCCGCTGTTCTTCCTGCCGACGACGGAGAGGATCGGGGGGACGTCAGGCGGGCGCATCGGCTCCCTCGGCCGCCATCAGCACGGCGCGCCAGTAGTCGTGGGACGTGTTGACGTTGAAGAAGAGGACGTCGGGGTCGCCGACCCGCTCGATCTCGGCCAGGGGGACGCGCTCCGTCCGCACCCGCTGCAGCACGGCGGCCACCGTCCCGTTGCCCACGCCCGCCTGCGCGCGGACGGCGGCCAGGCATTCGGTGGAGTACCAGGCGCAGAGCGGCTCCACGCCCCGCGGGCCGCGGCTCTCGGGCACCACCGCGTCGGCGCGGCTCTCCGCGGCGCGCACCAGCAGCAGGTCCAGCAGGCCGGGGGAGAGGAACGGCATGTCGCAGGCGACGCAGAGGGCGCCGGGGCGGCGCACCTCGCGCGCCCACTCCAGCGCCTTCCAGATGCCGGCGAGCGCGCCCAGCCCCGGCACGTCGTCCGGCCGCGCCGGGAGCCCCAGCCCCTCGAACAGGCCCGGGTCGTTGGCGATCAGCACCACGCGGGGGACCACCCGGGCCACCGCGTCCTTCACCCGCTCGACGATCGGCCGCCCCTCCACCACCGCCAGCGCCTTGGGCGAGCCGAAGCGCCGGCTGGCCCCGCCCGCGAGGATGGCGCCGAGCGAGCGGTGGGACTGCGGAAGCGCCGTCATGCGGATCGGCGGGCAGGGAGGTGCGGGACGTAGCGCGACGCGGATTTCCGCGCCGTGATCGCAGCGAATCTATCCACCCCCGTTCCCCCGCGCACCCCGGAACGCCTCTTGCGCGCCGCGCGCAGGTGGACCGGGCGCAGGCGAGGACGCGGAGCAAGGAGGACCGGATGGCGCGCTACGACCAGGGATTTCGCGGTGTGGGCGGAGTGGGGCCGCGCGGCGGCGCGGGGTGGGGCGGGGGGTACGGCGGGGGCCTCGAGGGAGACGCCGGGGCCTACGACGACGGCTTCCGCGTCTACCGCGGCGTCCGCCAAGGCGGCTGGGGCGGGCGGGCCGGCGGGCCCGGCGGCAACCGGGGCGGACCGGGGGCCTCCGGCGGATGGGCCGGCCCGGGCGGCCGCGGCGGCTCGGCCTTCGGCGGAGGGAGCCGCGGCTACGGCGGCGTCTACGCGGACGGCGGCTCGTTCGGTCCGGGGTACGGCCGCGGCGGCCGGGGCGGGGGGTACGACGCGTACGACCGGGGGATCTACGGCGGGGACCACCCCGGCTACGGCGGCTACCCGGGCGGCCCCGTGCGCGGCGAGTACTACGGCGGCGGCGGGTACGGGGCCGGGCGGCCCTTGCAGGGGCGCGGCTACGACCAGGGCTTCGCGCGGCAGCCCTTCATGCCCGAGGAGGCGTACCGCCGGCACCCCGAGTACGACCAGCCGCCCGGCCGGCGCGAGTGGGAGGCGTACCAGCACGACCCCGGCGAGGAGCTGAGCGACGACGACATCCGCGAGCTCGTGCGCCGGCGCATGCGGGGCGACGCCTGGCTGGACCCCGCGCGCATCCACGTGGAGGTGGAGGACGGCGTGGTGACGCTCACCGGCGAGGTGGACGACTTCCTGGAGGCGCGCTACGCCTGGGACGACGCATGGGAGACGGCGGGCGTGCGCGGCGTGGTCAACAACCTCACCGTCCGCGCCGACCAGCCGCACGACCTGCACGGCGACATGATGCCCCAGAGCGGCGGCGCGCGCACCGAGCTGGAGCCCGGCGGCGCCGTCCTCTGGCGCGACCCGGGCGGGGAGGCGCCGCCGGAGGGCTGACGCGCGAGCGCCCGGGGTGGCGGCGAGAGTGCGAAAGTGCGTGAGTGCGTGAGTGCGTGAGGGATGCGCGCCCGGAGGGCCGGGACGCCGCCGACACAGGGGTATCGTGGCGCGCGCAGCCCGGCCCGGAGCGCAGCGGAGGGACACGCCCAAACCCGCGGTTGTCCTTCGCAGTTCAGCAGCCAGCAAACGAAATCGGGCCCCGGCGACACGCGCCGGGGCCCGATTCACTTCCGCACTTCGCACTCAGGACTTCGCACTTCGCACTCGCCGTTCAGTGCGCCTCGCGGTTCCCGTAGCCGTCCGGCACCGGGCGGTCGGGGGGCTCGTAGCTGGCGCCCTCCTCGATGGCCGTGCCCACGTCGTGCGTGCCGTAGCTGAGCGCCTCCAGGTCCTCCACCAGGTGCTCGGCCGTGTCGGACTGGCTGAAGCTGGTCTCGCCGAGCTGGTCGTCCACCTCCAGGTCGGCCGTGACCGCGTCGTCGGCCGCCTCGGGCATCTCGCCGCGGTGCAGCTCGTCCACCACCAGGTCGTTGGTGAAGTGGTCCTGGTCCACCCCCAGCACGTCCAGCACCGCCTTCTCCGCGATCTGCACCTCGCCGTCGGAGGAGACGCGCCCCGACAGCGTCACCCGGCCGTCGCGCACCGACACGTCGATCCACCCCAGGTCCAGCTCGGGGTACTCGCCCAGGTGCTGCACGACGAGGTCGTAGATCTCGTCGTCGGTCATGGTGGAGAAGTCGAACGCCCCGAAGTCCCCGCGCATCTGCCCCGCCCCGTGGTTAGAAGTGGAAGACGCCGCCGACCTGGATCGAAGAGGCGTTGTTCCACTCGTTGATCTCCGCCTGGCCGCTCCGGCGGAACCCCTCCGGCGCCGACTGCCGCCAGAGCCGCCCGCCGAGCTCCACGCGGATCGCCGCGCGCCGCGTGACGAACACGTCGGTCCCGGCCCTCAGTCCCAGTGCAAACGCGGGGCCGAAGTCGAAGCGCTCCGTCTCGGGCACGTCGTCCTCGGCGTCGTCGCCGCCGCCGATCTCCGCCGCGAGCCCCGCGGAGACGCCCACGTACGGCGCGATCCCGTTCCAGGCGCGCGGGCCGGTGAGGCCGAAGGTGAGCCCGGCCTCCGCCAGCGCGATCGGCGCGGAGATGGTGACGTCGGGGTCGATCACCCGGATCTCGGTGGAGTCGTTCGTCGCCTCGGCCAGGAACAGCCTGCGCTCGCTGGGGATGAACGCCGCGGTGAGGTTCACCGAGATCGGCCCGCTGGCGCGCAGCTGGTAGCGCGCGCCGAACATCGGCGCCGAGCGCGGGCCCAGCTCCACGCTGGTGGTGTCGGACAGGGTGAGCCTGGGGTCCGAGAACAGGTAGCCGGCGAAGAAGCTCAGCCCCTGCGCCTCCTCGATGTAGCGCAGCGGCGAGCGGATGTCCTGCGCGGCGGCCGGGCGGCCCGCGAGCGCGAGCGCGGCCAGGAGGAGGAAGAGCGCGGTCCGCGGAAGTCGAGTCATGCGGTCGGGATGGTTGGAATAAAACGCGAGCGGCGGTGCTGTGCCCCGCCGCGAAGCCACACGGTCCCGGACGGGAGCCCCGTCGCGGGACCGTTATAGCGGAGCGAAGCTAGCCTTTGTTCCCTTCCCGGCGCAAGACTCGGCGTCGCATGCGCTTCCGCACTTCGCACCCAGGACTTCGCACTTCGCACCGCCGTTCTGGGCATGTCCCTCCGCTGCGCTCCGGGCCGGGCTACGCGCGCCGTAGGGCACGATACGACTGTGCCCAACGGCGCCGGGCCACGTTCGCGCCAAACCCCCGGCGCGCCCGTGTCCCGGCCCTCCGGGCGCGCATCCCTCATGCAACTTCAGGGAACAGGGAACAGGGACAGCCGGCCACGAACCCCGATCCTCGCACCGATCCCGCAGAGTACCCTCTCCCGCAGTTGGGTCCCGCGGTTGGGAGAGGGTGGCGACGCGGTAGCCGCGCCGGGTGAGGGCCCTCAGTCCGCCGCCACCGCGCCCACGCCCGCCTTCGTCTCGGCCCCGGCCGCCGTCGGCGTCACCCGCAGGTCGCGCCCCGTCATCAGCGCGGGCTGGGGGAGGCCGACCAGGCCCAGGATCGTCGGCGCCACGTCGCAGAGCGCGCCGTCCCTCAATCCGACCGCTGTCCTGCGCTCCTCCGGCTCCACCAGGACGATGCCGACCGGGTTGGTGGTGTGCGCCGTGTGGGGGCCGTTGGTCTCCGGGTCCCACATCTGCTCGCAGTTGCCGTGGTCCGCGGTGACGATCAGCGCCGTCCCCGTCTCCCGGCACGCCGCGAGCACCTCGCCCAGGCCCCGGTCGACGGCTTCCACCGCCGCGACCGCCGCCTTCAGCACGCCCGTGTGCCCCACCATGTCGGGGTTGGCGTAGTTGCAGACCAGCACGTCGTACGCGCGCGAGCGGATCGCCTCCACCAGGCCGCGCGTGACCTCGGGCGCGCTCATCTCCGGCTGCAGGTCGTAGGTGGCCACCCTGGGCGAGTCGACCAGGCGGCGCGTCTCGCCCGGCGGCGGGTCCTCGACCCCGCCGTTGAAGAAGTAGGTGACGTGCGGGTACTTCTCCGTCTCCGCCGTGCGGAAGCCGGTGCGCCCGTGGCTCACCAGGACGTCGGCCAGCTTGTCGTCCATCGGCTGCGGCGGGAAGGCGGCGGGGAGCGGGAAGTCCTCGTCGTACTGCGTCATCGTCACCACGTCCACCTTCGGCGGCGCCGGGCCGCGGTCGAACCCCGCGAACTCCGGGTCCGCCAGCGCGCGCGTCATCTGCCGGGCGCGGTCCGCGCGGAAGTTGAAGAAGATCACCCCGTCGCCGTCGCGGAGCCGTCCCACCGGCTCCCCGTCGTCGCCGACCACCACGCGCGGGGTCACGAACTCGTCCGTCTCCCCCTGCTCGTACGCCGCCGCGACCGCCTCGACGGGGTCGTGGACGGCGAGCCCCTCGCCGTGCACGATCGCGCGGTACGCCTTCTCCACCCGGTCCCAGCGCCGGTCGCGGTCCATCGCCCAGTAGCGCCCCATCAGCGAGGCCACGCACACCGCGCCGCCGCCGCCCGCGCGGCCGAACAGCTCGGTGAGGAAGTCGCGCGCCGAGGCCGGCGGCGTGTCGCGGCCGTCCAGGAAGACGTGCACGCGGGTGCGCGGCAGCCCGTGCCGCTCGGCGAGCTCCACCAGGGCCAGCAGGTGCGCGTCCACCGCGTGCACCCCGCCGGGGCCCACCAGCCCCATCAGGTGCAGCGTGGCGCCGCGCTCCTTCACCGCGCGGATCAGCTCCAGGAACGCCTGGTTGCGGTGGAACTCGCCCGTCTCGATCGCCCGCGAGATGCGCTGGAGCGACTGCATCACCACCCGCCCCGCGCCCAGGTTCATGTGCCCCACCTCGGAGTTCCCCATCTGCCCCGGGGGAAGGCCGACCGCGGGCCCGTGCGTGGTCAGCGTCGCGCGCGGGTAGCCGCCCTCCTCCCACAGGTGCCGCCAGGTGGGTGCGTTCGCCTGCGCCACGGCGTTGTCCCACACCGGCTCGCGCAGCCCCCAGCCGTCCAGGATCACCAGGCACGCGCGCGGGTGCGCCGCCGCGGGCGGGGGAGGAGCGCCTCCGGGCGAGGCGGGGGCGGGCGTCGGCTCGGGCATCTTAATCGTTTCCTGATTGACAAGACGGCGCGTCCGGGACTACCTTGCTCCCGAACCACCAGACATCGCCGAATCTACGCCGCGCCCGGAAGGTCCCGCCACCCCGGGCGTTCCCCCTTGCCTTGACACGCCGCGCAGCAGTTCCCCCCGCGCCCAAAGCGCGGGCCCGGGCGCGTTCGTGCGTCTGCAGGCGAGCCGGATAAACGGAGACTCCCAGTTTCCGGGCGCGGCGCCGGCGATCCATTGGACCCCCAGCGGAAGGCCCGCTTCCGCCTCGCAGTGCCGGACGACCCGCCCGGCCGACCGAACCGCGGTACGCGTCAGAGAGGAGCCGCCATGCCCCGTCGCCGCCACACCTTCGCCGTTCCCCTCGCAGCCTGTGTCCTGTCCGGCGCCGCCCTGGGCCTCTCGGCCCCCGCGCGGAGCCTCCCCCCGATTACCTGGACCAACGTGGCTCCGGCGCCCGAGCGGGTGCTGGCGCACGGGAGCGGCGCGGCGTTCCGGCTGGCGGACATGGCGTTCGGGAGGAGCGGCGCGCTCCGGGTGACGGTGGCCGACCCCTACCGGCGCGTGGACCTGCCGATCGTGTGGGGAAGCGAGGCGCAGCCCACGAGCGTGCGCTACCGCTGGGTGCCGCAGCACGGCACCATCGCCGGCGTGCTGGGCGAGTCGTGGCTGGCGGCGGGGATCAACGCCCCCGACCGGCAGGGCGTCTGGCGGCTGCAGCTCAACGCCCCCGGCTTCACCCAGGAGGTCAACGAGCTGGCCGTCATCACCCGCATCCCCTTCTCCGAGAAGCGCGGCGGCTGGCTGAACGGCTACCACATCGGCTCGTACGTCACCGAGGACGGCTCGCGCGGCGGCGCCTACGCCCCCCCGCCGGGGTTCATCGAGGTCACCCCCCAGAACCAGGACCTCAACGTCTCCACCCACTTCCGGCTCCGGAACTTCCTCACCAAGAACCAGTTCAGCGTCTGGCCCAAGTACGTGGCGCTCGACCTGCGGCTGATCGACAAGCTGGAGCTGGTGATGCAGGAGCTGAACGCCATGGGGGTGCGCGCCGAGAACATGGCGGTGATGAGCGGCTTCCGCACCCCGGCGTACAACATCCAGGGCGTGGGCGAGGGCGGCCGCGCGCTGCTGAGCCGCCACACCTACGGCGACGCGTCGGACGTGTGGATCGACAACGACATGGACGGCTACATCGACGACCTGAACGGCGACGGCCGCCGCGACACCTTCGACGCCCAGGTGATGCTGCGCGCCGTGGAGCGGGTGGAGCGCCGCTACCCCGACCTGATCGGCGGCGCGGGCGTCTACCCCGACAACGGCGCCCACGGCCCCTTCATCCACATCGACGCCCGCGGCTACCGCTCGCGCTGGTAGCCCGCATCTCCGTCGAGAGCAGAACGCGAAAGGGCCGGCCTCGCGCGCGAGGCCGGCCCTTTCGCTGCTTGTGCGGATCAGCCGCGCCTAGAGGAGCTGGGCGTCCACGCCGGTGACGATGATGGCCTTTTCGTCATCCGAGTAGCAGTAGGCCGCCCGGATCGGATAGGAGACGTCTTCGACGCGGATGGTGAACGTGTAGATCGGAAAGCCGAAGGCTCCCCGGGGAACCACTCCCAGGCGCGGGTTCCTCGCCAGCGCCTCCAGGGCGCCCTGGATCTGCGCGATCGCTTCCAGCTTCTGCTCGAGTGTATCGAACCTTTCGACGTAGCGTTCTATGCTATCTCGCGTGCCTGGCGGTAACCTCAGCTCGTAGGGCATCGAAGAATTCGGCGGCGGTCAGGTAGTCGCCGCGCTCCGCGTCCCGCCGCGCGGCCATGACCTCGTCGAGGTCGAAGCCCAGCTCGTCCCGGCCGGCGTTGTTCACGAGGTGCATCGGCACGGCCTTCCCGCGCACGGCCTGCCGCATCGGCTCGGTCGCGTACACGGCCGCCAGAAGCTCGTCCAGCGGCGCGGACGCCCAGGTACGCCGGACGTGGGCCAGGATCCGCTTCTCCACCTCCGACAGCCGGCTGGAGGAGATCTCCCCGGTCCCGCGGACCTGCCGCTCCACCTTGCCCTCGGGGTACACCACCGGGGCCTCGGTCACCATCCCGGCGTCCGCGAGCTCCTTCAGGGCGGAATACAGGGAGGAGTCGAACGGTCCGTGGTGATGGAAGCGGTAGGACCAAGACGTGATCGGCCTGCCGAGCAGCTTCCGCGACTCCAGGTCGGCCAGGTAGGCGAGCTTCACGAGCCGCGTGTGGCCGATGCCGGCTCCATCCTGGATGAAGAAACCCAGGACCTCGGCGTCTTTGCTCAACCGCCCCATGGGTGAACTCCTCCCCATAACGTTCCGGCACGACGTGCCGCCCGTATAGTGCCTTGCCGCGCCGATTGGCGCAAGAGGACTTCTCCGGCATTCACCTGCACGTTCGGCGTGCAGCGAGGATCTCCTCGCAAGACGCACGAAAGGCGGCGACCTGCGTCGCCGCCTCCAGGGTCGTGCCGCGAACCCGAGCGAGCGGACCGTTCTCAGTGCCGGGCGCCGGCCCGCGCGCTCCCCGCCGCGGACTCGTCCGGCGGCGCGGCGGCGTGCCGGACGCCGCCCGCGCCGAAGGCCGACGCCACGGGGCGGCCGGCAAACTGCTCGGGGAGGGGGACGCCCAGGGCCCAGAGCGCCGTCGCCGCCGTGTCGAAGGTGCGGATGTCGCCCGCGATCTCGCCCGGCGCGATCCCCGGGCCCCACGCGATCCAGGGGATGGTCTGGTCCACCACCTCGGCGCTGCCGTGGCCGCGGCCGTGCCCGCCGTGGTCCGCCGTGACGATCACCACCGCGTCGCCGCCGTACGCCTCCTCCACCGCCTCCACCAGGCGCCCCACCGCCGCGTCGGCCCGGCGCACGGCCATGCGGTACGGCAGCGACATCCACCCGTACATGTGCCCCGCCAGGTCGGGGTCGGCCAGGTGCACGAAGAGGAGGTCGGGCCGGCGGAAGCGCAGGTACTGCTCCACCTGCTGGGTGATCACGCTGGCGCGCCAGACCTCGTCGCCGCGCGGGGCCACGCGGAAGTGCGGCGTCTCCTCGCGGATCAGGTGGCGGAACTTCTCCTTCCCGAAGAACGCCGCCGTGGTGAGCCCCCGCGCCTCGGCCAGGTCGAACACCGTGGGCACCCCCACCGTGCCGGTGCGGCCCACCTGGTTCTCGTTCCAGGTGATCCCGTGCACCGAAGGCGGCACGCCGGTGAGCATCGAGGTGTGGGAGGGGAGCGTCTTGCTGGGAAGGATCGTCTGCGCCCGGAGCGTCCAGGCGCCCTCGCGCATCAGCCGCTGCAGGTTGTGCGCGCCGGCCGCCTCGATGGCGTCGGCGCGCAGCCCGTCGATGGAGATGAGCACCACGTGGCGCGCGAGCGCCGCGGCGGTGGCCGGGACGGGGGCGGCGGGGGCCTGCGCCGCGAGCGCCGGGGCGCCGCCGGCCAGGCAGGCGCACAGGGCGGTGCACAGAACCACTTTACCACGGGCGAGGGTTCCGTTACCGTGCATGGGAGAGGTCTGGTTCGGGTCCGTTCGGCAGCGGGGCTTCCGGGCGCCCCCGGGAGCCACAAGTGCAAGCACTACACCAGCGGGTTCCGGAAAGATTCAACCCATGGTGAAACTCTTTCTCGGGTGGGTCGTATCAGGGGACGCCGGAGTCCGCGACAGGCCCTGACGACCAGACGCAGCCGCCCCGGGCGGCTCGGGAGCGTGTAATGTATTGTTCCACCTGCGGCGCCCGCGTGCCCGATGGGCGCGCCAACTGCCAGACGTGCGGCGCCGCCATGCCGCGCCTGCCGCAGCCGCACCCCGCGGCCGTCCCCGTCCTGGCCACCCGGCCGGGCGGCTTCGCGGAGCCGATCGGGATGTGCCCGCGCTGCGGCTTCCGCGGCCAGAGCGTGGGCTACTTCACGCGCGGCGGGCACGTGGCGGCGCTGGTGCTGCTCACCGTCGTCACCGGCGGGATCGTGGGCGCGGGCGGCATCCTCTACTACCTGCTGCGCAAGGACCACCGCGTCTGCCCCCGCTGCGGCGAGAACTGGGGGAAGTACGCGGCGTTCGCCCTGGCGCCCGGCACCCCCGGCGCGCCCTCCCTCCCCGCCGGCCGCATGTCGGACCCGGACGTGGTGGGGAGCGGCGGCGGGGGGAGGCGCTTCCTGTCGTACCTCCTCTTCGCGTTCGCCGCCGTCATGCTGATGGTCGGCATCGGCGAGGCGGTGCTGCCGCCGATCGTGTTCGCCCTCTTCGCGGGCGGCGGCGGGTGGCTCCTGCAGCGCAGCGCCCGCGAGGCGCGCGAGCGCCGGCGCGAGGCGCTCCTCCAGAGCCTGCAGCTCCCCGTGCTCCAGCTGGCCGGCCGGAAGGGCGGCCGGCTGACGGTGACCGACGTGGCCACCGGGCTGGGGTGGCCGATGACGCGGGCCGAGAAGGTGCTCAACTCGCTGGAGGACGGCCTGCGGGTGATGTCGGACATCACCGACGACGGCGTGATCGTGTACGACTTCCTGGAGATCCGCGCCGCCCAGCTCGCCGCCGCCGAGGCCCCGCCCGCCGCGCTCCCGAACGGCGCCGCGTCTTCCCCGCCGCGCACGCCGACGGCGTTCCCGGAAGGCGCGGGTCCCACGCAGAGCGCGCTGGCCTGAACGAACCTGAAAATCAATCGAAGAGGGGCACCTGGCCTGGCCGGGTGCCCCTCTTCGATTGATCGAAAACAAGCCAAGCGTCGTGATTTAGGCGGACCGCCTGCTATGGGAGTGAACCACCACTCCACTTGTGCTCGGGATCGGGCATGAACGTCAAGCCCTCTCCACCGGCCTGTTCAACCACAATCAACCATCCGCCCGGAACCTTTGCTCGGGAAACCCGAACCTCATAGCCAACGGTCAGCCCGTTAGCATTCAGCCTCTCGAACGCGAGCTTCGGGCGAAGGGTGTCCATCGCTCTACCTCCATCCAAGTAGCTGCCCACTCCACTCCGGCGGCGCATCGACAACCGGACTGCGAAGCGGGTTGAGCCATTGCCGGGAGAGGAGTTAAATTACTTCCTTCCACGCCGACAGAGGTCAGCCGACGACGTCGGCCTCGACGATGCCGCTGCCTTCGCCGGCCTTGGCGCGGCGCTTGGCCTCGGCCACGGCCTCGCCCAGGTGCTGGAAGTCGGGCCAGCGCGCCGGGTCGATGCGCACGACGGCCGCGGAGATCTGGGTGACGGGGAACTCGCGCTCGGCGCCGTAGCGGTCCAGCGCGCGGTAGGTGCCCGCGCCCACCGCGTCTTCCGGCAGGTGGGCGCGCAGGCCGTCGGCGAAGCGGCGCTGGGCGGTCTCGGCCAGGCGCCGCGCGTCTTCCGGGGCGCAGCAGAGCACGAAGTCGTCGCCGCCCACGTGGCCCACGAAGGTGTCGTCGCCGCCCGCCTTGGCGGCCTCGACCACGGCGGCGCCGGCCTCGCGGATCGCCTGGTCGGCCACGGCGAAGCCGAAGCGGTCGGAGAACGGCTTGAAGAAGTCCAGGTCGAAGTAGACCACCGCGAACGGCTCGCCCACGTCCCGCCTGCGCTCGAGCTCGGCGTAGATGGCTTCGCCGCCGGGGAGCCCCGTGGTGGGGTTGCGGTCGCGCCCGCGCGCGGCCAGCCTGAGCAGCGCCGAGACGCGCGCCAGCAGCTCGCGCGGGTCGAACGGCTTGGCCAGGTAGTCGTCGGCGCCCGCGTCGAAGCCGCCCAGGCGGTCCTCGATGCCGCCCTGCGCGGTGAGGATGAGCACGGGGACGTGCGCCAGGGCGGGGTCGCGCTTGACCTCGCGGCACACCTGGAAGCCGTCGGGGTGCCCCATGCGGTAGTCGAGCACCACCAGGTCCGGCGCTTCGCGGCGCACCTCGGCCAGCGCGTCGGTGCCGTTGGAGACCGCGCGCACCACGTGCCCGGCCGAGGCCAGCACGTCCGCAATCATTCGGCGGAGGGGGTCGTCGTCCTCCGCCAGCACGATGTGGCTCATCGTCCCCCGTCCCGTCCGCCTCCGCTTCCGCCCTTGCTCACGTGTTCCCGCTGATGTGCGTTTCGCTCCGCCGCGCCGCGGCGCTCCCGCTGCTGGCCGCCGGCCTCCTCGCAACCGCCGCGCCCGCCGCGCGGGCCCAGGCGGCCCCCAATCTAGCACTCTCGCTGGCCCCGGGCACGACCACCCGCTCGGCGGAGGCGCTCGGCGCACGGATCGACTCCATCCTTGCGCGCCCCTCGCTCCGGCGCGCCGACTGGGGGGTGGAGGTGCGCGACGCGTCCACGGGGGAGATCCTCTATGCCCGCGACGCCGACCGGCTCTTCATCCCCGCCTCGAACCTCAAGCTGATCGTTTCGGCCACGGCGGCCCACCACCTGGACCCCGGCTACCGCTACCGGACGACCCTGTACGCGACGGGGCCGGTGCAGGGCGGCACGCTGCAGGGCGACCTGGTGCTCTACGGGCGCGGCGACCCGCTGATCTCCGACCGCTACGGCCGGCGCCGCACGGCGGTGTGGGAGGAGCTGGCCGACTCGCTGCTGGCGAAGGGGGTCCGCCGCGTCTCGGGCGCCGTGGTGGCCGACGAGACGTGGTTCGACGCGGTGCGCGTGCGCGGCGACTGGGAGGCGTACGACCTGCGCTGGTGGTACGCGGCGCCCACGGGGGCCATCGGCTTCAACGACAACTCCATCGAGTTCCGCATCTCGCCGGGCGCGGCGGGGGAGCCGGCGCGGGTCTCCTGGGAGCCGCGCTCGGAGTACGTGGAGGTGGAGAACCGGGCGACCACGGCGGCCGCGGGGCGGGCGCGCACGGTGGACCTGGAGCGGGTGCCCGGCACGCGCCGCATCCGCGTCTACGGCCAGATCCCGGCGGGCCAGGCGAGCGACGTGGAGTACTTCGCGGTGGACGACCCGGCGCGCTTCGCGGCCACGGTCTTCCGCGAGGTGCTGGAGTCGAAGGGGATCGCGGTCGACCGCGACGAGGTGCGCGTGGTGTCGGACCCGGCGCGCTCGCCGCAGCCCGACGCGGTGCCGCTGGCCGAGCACCTCTCGGACCCGCTGCCGAAGGTGATCGGGCCGATCCTGCTCAACAGCCAGAACTGGTTCGCGGAGCAGCTGGTGAAGACGCTGGGGCGCGAGGTGCGCGGCGAGGGGAGCTGGGAGGCGGGACTGGCGGTGGAGCGCGACTTCCTCACCCAGGTGGTGGGAATCGACACGAGCGACTTCGTGCTGCGCGACGGCTCGGGGCTCTCGGCGGGGAACCTGGTGACGCCGCGGGCGCTGGTGCGGCTGCTGCGCTACGTGGCCGCCACGCCGCGCCAGGCGGTGGTGCGCCAGTCGCTCCCGGTGTCGGGGCGCGAGGGCTCTCTCCGGGCGCGCTTCCCCGACCTGCCGGGGCGGGTGGCGGCCAAGACGGGCTACATCGGGAACGTGGACTCGCTCTCCGGCTTCGTGCGCATGGCCAACGGGCGCGAGGCGGTGTTCTCGATCATCGCCAACAAGGGCGGGCAGCCCTCGGCGCGGATGAAGGCGGGGATCGACGACGTGGTGCGGGCGGTGGCGGGGTACCGGGGGCGGTGAGGGTACGGGGTACGAAGTACGAGAGTACGGAAGTACGAAAGTGCGTGAGTGCGTGAGTGCGGGGATCGGCGCGGCGGCGGGGGGCCCTCTCCCTGGCGCTTGAGGCGCCTGTCCCTCCCCCACAAACGGCGTGGGGGAGGGACTTCCTCGCTTCGCTCGTGACGGGCGGAGGCAGCCTCCGCGCGCGGAAAAAGGCTCCCTCTCCCGCGCAGCGGGGGAGGGCGGGGGGAGGGGGCGGCCCGCGGCGGCTCCGATGCCGCCCGAAGCGGGATGTTCGCGGGAACCCTGAGGATATGCTCGTGATGAAGCTGTGCCGGATATCGCTGGCGCTCGCCGCCGCGACCCTCGCCTTCGCCGGGACGGCCCGGGCGCAGGAGGGGACGCCGATCGCGGGGGCGCTGGCGGTGGAGACGTTCGACTCGGCGTGGGCGGTGATCGACCGCACGTTGTGGGACACCACCTTCAACGGGGTGGACTGGGACGCGGTGCGCGAGGAGCTGAGGCCGCGCGCGCAGTCCGCCCGCACCTACCAGGAGCTGCGCTCGGTCCTGGGCGAGATGGTGGGGCGGCTCGGGCTCTCGCACTTCGGGATCATCCCCGGCGACGTGCAGGACCGGCTGGCGGCCGGCGGCGCTGCGCCCGCGGGCGGCGCGCCGGGCGACGCGGGGCTGGAGCTGCGGCTGGTGGGGGAGCGCTTCCTGGTGACGCGCGTGGCGCCCGGCGGGGCGGCCGCCGCCGCGGGGGTGCGCCCGGGGTGGGCCGTCGACGCGGTGGAGGGGCGGCCCGCCAGGGAGGTGCTGGCGCTCGTCGACCGCGTGCCCACGGCGCGGGAGCCGCGCGCCCGCCAGCTGGCGGCGTGGGCGGCGCTCTCGGCCGCGCTGCGCGGGCGCGCGGGCGAGCGGCTGCGGGTCCGCTTCGAGGACGGGGCCGGCCGGGCGGTGGAGAAGGCGCTCGTCCTCGGCCCGGCGGCGGGGACGGCGACGAAGGTGGGGAACCTCCCCGAGCTGGCGGTGCGCGCGGAGCACGAGCGGCTGCGGCTGGACGACGGCACCAGCGTGGGGGTGATCCGCTTCAACTACTGGATGCCGGTGGTGGCCCGCCGGCTCGACGAGGCGGTGGACGCGCTGCGCGACGCGGACGGGATCGTGATCGACCTGCGCGGGAACCTGGGCGGGGTGGGGGTGATGGCGGCGGGGTTCGCGGGGCACTTCCTGGACCGCGCCGACACGCTGGGGACCATGCGGATGAGGCAGGGGCCGCTGCACTTCGTGGTCAACCCGCGGCGGGTGGACGCCCGGTCGCGCCCCGCGCGGCCCTTCGCGGGGCCGGTGGCGATCCTGGTGGACGCGCTCTCGGTGAGCACGTCGGAGATCTTCGCGGGCGGGCTGCGCAGGCTGGGGCGCGCCCGCGTCTTCGGCGAGACGACGGCGGGGCAGGCGCTCCCCTCGTACGCGCGGCGCCTCCCCAACGGCGACGTGCTGCAGCACGCGGTGGCCGACTTCACCGGCCCCGGGGGCGAGCGCTTCGAAGGGGCGGGGGTGGCGCCCGACGTGGCGGCGCCGCCCACGCGCGAGGCGCTCCTGGCCGGGGGCGACCCGGCGCTGGACGCGGCGGTGCGCTGGATCCGCGAAGAGAGGGCCCGCGGCCGCGCGCCGCGGTGAACGAACCCGGCGGAGGAATCCGGCCGGTACACGCGCGGCCCGCGAGCCGGGGCGCGCCACTACGACCCTGAGGAGAAGACGATGTTCGCTCGCAGCACTTTCGGCCGCGCGCTGGCGCTGGCGGCCGTGACGGCGACGGTGGCGGCGGCCGGGGCGCGCGCCCAGCAGCTCCCGCCGGCGCGGCAGGTGGTCGACCGCTACCTGGAGGCCACCGGCGCGAAGGCGGCGGCGGGGCGCTTCCAGAGCCGGCACATGGTCACCGAGATGTCGATGCCGGCCATGGGGATGACCATGACCATGCACGTGTACCAGGCCCGCCCCAACAAGCTGCTGGTGAGGACGGAGATGCCGGGGATGGGGAACGCTTCGCTCGGCTTCGACGGGACGACGGCGTGGTCCACCAACCCGATGCAGGGCCCGCGCATCCTGGAGGACGCCCGCGAGGTGGCCGACCTGCTGCGCCAGGCGGAGTTCGACAGCTACGACTTCGCGAAGGTGTACGACCGCATGGAGACCGTGGGCGAGCGCACCGTGGCCGGGCGGCCGTGCTGGAACGTGCGCATGAGCAGCACGCAGGGGAAGCTGCAGGGGCTGCAGGCGGACTACTGCTTCGACAAGGAGACCGGCCTGGCGGTGGCGGCCACCATGAAGCAGACGTCGCAGATGGGCGAGATGGAGATCCAGTCGGTGATGTCGGACTACCGGGATTTCGACGGGCTGAAGATGCCCACCCGCACCACCTCGACGATGATGGGCCAGGAGATGGTGCACACGGTGAAGTCGGTGACGCACGAGCCGCTCGACGCCTCCCTCTTCACGCTCCCGCCCGAGGTGCAGGCGCTGAAGGGCCAGCGCCAGGACTGATCCGGCCCTCACCCGCCGCCCGAGAGCGGCAACCCTCTCCCGACTCCGGGAGAGGGTGGACTTTACGGAGCGGGAGACAGGGCGGCTCGTAGGGGCGAGGCCTGCCTAAGGCCTGCCTCGACCGGCGGATGCCGGCACGTGCGCGGCAGGCCGGAAATGGGGCGGGCGGCCATCGCGCGGACTCGCAGGCTCGCCCCTACGAAATTCGTCGCCCGACGAAACCGCGCGTGAGGGATGCGCGCCCGACAGGGCCGGGACGGCGCCGCCACAGGGGTATCGTGGCGGCGGCGGCCCGGCGCGGTTGGGCACGGTCGTATCGTGCCCTACCGCGCGCGCAGCCCGGCCCCCTTCAGGGGGACACGCCCAGAGACGTAGTGGCAGTTCGGGGCTCAGCCCCTTGCGCCCGGGGCCGGGACGTGGCTTCTTCCCCCGCGGGTCGTGTAGCGGCGGGTGAACGAGCAGCTAAAGGGGAGCCGAATGGTTGCGGCCGTGGTCCTGATCCGCTCCGTGCCGGGCGACGTGCCCGCGCTGGCGCGCCGCATCGCGGGGATCGAGGGGGTGGCGGAGGTCTACTCCGTCTCCGGCGAGTACGACCTGATCGCCATCCTGCGCGTGGCCGAGTACGAGCGCATCGCCGAGATCGTCACCGAGGAGATCGCGCAGGTCCAGGGGATCGAGCGGACGAACACCCTCACCGCCTTCCGCGTCTACTCCAAGCAGGACCTGGGCGCGGCGTGGGACATGTTCGACTGAACGGCAGGGGCCCTCACCCGGCGCCGCTACCGCGTCGCCACCCTCTCCCAACTTCGGGAGAGGGTACTTTACGGGGTTATGTGCCAGAGGCTGGGATCTCCTCCGGGCGGCGGTGTCGCCCCGATCTTCGCCCGTGGATTGAACTTCTTTGGCGGTGGTACTTTACGCGCTCGGGGCGCGCGGGTTAACTTCCACGCTCCGCAGACGGACGTTCCCGGCCGCCCCGGCGCCCGGCCCCTGCTTCCGGACCGCCGTGTACGGCCCGCGTCCGGCGCGCACTTCACCGCGGTAAACCTCCAATGTTCCCAATCCTCTTCAAGGTCGGCGGGTTCACCGTCACGTCGTTCGGCGTGATGATGGCGCTGGCGTTCATCACCGGCGCCTGGATCAGCGCGGCGGAGCTCAAGCGCAAGGGCGAGAACCCGGAGCACGCCTGGGACCTGGCGGGATGGGCCGCCATCTTCGGGATCCTGGGGTCGAAGCTGTACTACCTGGTGCTGCACTGGCCCGAGACGCTGGCCAACCCGCGCGCCGCCATCCTCTCGCGCTCGGGGCTGGTGTGGTACGGCGGGTTCATCCTGGCCGCGCTGGTGGTGGCCTGGCGCGTCCACCGGCTCAAGCTGCCGGTGTGGAAGTTCGCCGACGCCATCGCGCCGGGGCTGGCGCTGGGGTACGCGGTGGGCCGCATCGGCTGCTTCCTGGTGGGCGACGACTACGGCCGCCCCACCACCCTGCCGTGGGGCGTGGCCTTCCCCCGCGGCGCGCCGCCGTCGACCGCCGACAACCTGCGCGACTTCGGGGTGGACATCCCCGCCACCGTGCCGGGCGACCAGGTGTTCGCGGTGCACCCCACGCAGCTCTACGAGACGGGGCTCTCGCTGGTCATCTTCTTCATCCTCTGGCGGCTGCGGCCGCGCTGGGCCACGCCGGGGACGCTGTTCTTCGTGTGGGTGGCGCTGGCGGGGGCGGAGCGCTTCATCGTGGAGATCTTCCGCGCCAAGGACGACCGCTTCCTGGGCGTCTTCTCGGTGGCGCAGCTCATCAGCCTGCTGCTGATCGCCGGCGGCGCGCTGGTGGCGGCGCGGCTGGCGCGCGGCGGCCGCGCGGCCGCCGCGAAGACAGCGCCCGCCGCGGCGTGACTTCCGCCTCCCGGCGGTGAACCGGCGCCGGTTCCTGGCCGCGCTGGGGGCCGGCGCCCTTGGGGCGCTGGCCGCCGACGCGTGGCTGGTGGAGCCGCGCCGGCTGGAGGTCACCCGCCACGACCTGGGCGCCCGCGGCCCCGGCGGGGTGCGCCTCACCTTCGTCCAGATCACCGACCTCCATCTGCAGAAGACAGGGCGGCTGCACCGGCACCTCGCGCGCGAGGTGGCGCGGGTGCGGCCGCACTTCGTCGTGCTCACCGGCGACTCGGTGGACCGGCGCGATGCGCTGCCGGCGCTCGCCGAGTTCCTGGGGCTGCTGGACCCGCGCACGCCCAAGTACGCGGTCCTGGGGAACTGGGAGCACTGGGGCGGCGTGGACCTGGCGGACCTCGCGTCGCTCTACGCGCGGCACGGCGGGCGGCTGCTGGTGAACGAGACGGCGGTCTTCGCGCACGGGCGCGCGACCGTGGCCGTCACCGGGGTGGACGACCTGCTGGGCGGGCGGCCGGACCTGGGAAGGGCGCTCGGCGGCGTGGCGCCGGCGTCGGCCCACCTGCTGCTGGCGCACTGTCCGGGGTACCGGGATCAACTGGCCGCGAGGATCGTCAGCCCGCTCACTCCGGTCACGGCGTCCGGGGGCGCGCCGGTCGATCCCGGGGGGTTCCTGGCGATGCTCTCCGGGCACACGCACGGCGGGCAGGTGAGCGTCCTGGGCTGGGCGCCGATGCTGCCGCGGGGGAGCGGGCGCTACATGCGCGGCTGGTTCCGCGAGCCGGGGCTGGCTCCGCTTTACGTGTCGCGCGGGATCGGCACCTCGATGCTCCCGGTCCGCCTCGGCTCGGTGCCGGAGCTGGCGGTGTTCACGATGACGGTGTGAAGAGGCCGAGGACCCTCCGCGGGGCTGCGGCCGGCCCGGGCGGTCGAAACCGCTGCAACAACGGCACGAAGTCCGCCTGCGCGGACTGGCGGGCTGCGCCCGCGCGCTTCGCGCGCTGCGCACCTCCGTCTTTCTCTCCATCCCCGAGCCGCCGCGCCATGCCTACGCCCACCGGTCCGGAGCCGATCCCCGCCTTCGTGAACCCGGGCGGCGGGAACGCGCGCGCGGCGGCGGAGGCGCTGGCGGGGGACGCGCGCTTCGCGCCGCGCGAGGTGGAGCCGGGGGAGCTGGGCGGGGCGGTGGCCGCGGAGGTGGCGCGCGGGGCGCGGCGGGTGCTGGTGGCGGGCGGCGACGGGACGGTGGCCGCGGCGGCGGCGCGGGTGCTGGGGAGCGGGGTGGAGCTGGCGGTGCTCCCGGCGGGGACGCTCAACCACTTCGCGCGCGGGCACGGCATCCCCCTCTCGGCGGACGAGGCGCTGGAGCTGGCGGCCGCCGGGACGGCGCGCGCGGTGGACGTGGGGACGGTGTGCGGGCGCGTGTTCCTCAACACCAGCTCGGTGGGCGCCTACGTGGGCTTCGTGCGCAGGCGCGAGCGGCTGGAGCGCTTCCTCCCCTACCGCGCGGCGAGCCTGGCCGCGGCGGCCGCCGTCTACCTGCGGCTGCGCACCTTCGACGTGGAGGTGGAGGCGGAGGGAAGGACGCGGCGCTACCGCACGGCGGTGGTCTTCGTGGGCGTCGGCGAGCGGGAGCTGCGCTTCCCCAGCTTCGGCGGCAGGGCCGAGGGCGGGCGCGAGGGGCT
The DNA here is from genome assembly GCA_036389795.1 of Longimicrobium sp. NCBI lineage: Bacteria > Pseudomonadati > Gemmatimonadota > Longimicrobiia > Longimicrobiales > Longimicrobiaceae > Longimicrobium > Longimicrobium sp. Next base: position 353 of record DASVWD010000172.1, on the reverse strand, counting down.
GCACCTGATCGCGGTGGAGGGGAAGGCCCGGCTCGTGGCGCTGGCGCTGAAGGCGGTCGCGCGCGGGCTGGACGAGGTGGCGCGCAGCCATCGCGTCGACAGCTTCATGGTGGAGCGCTGCACCGTGCACATGCCGAAGCCGCTGGGCTACCTGGCCCTGGACGGCGAGACGTGCCGGATGCCCAGCCCCTTCGAGTACCGCCTGGCGCGCGGCGCGCTGCGCGTGGTGGCGCCGCCGGTACAGCCGCAAGCTCCGAGGGGAGAGGGGGCGGAATGAACCGCGGGTGGTCGGCGGGCGGCGTCAGGCAGCCGCTCGGCTCGCCGACCACCAGACCTGTCGAGTAGATCCCTCG
>DASVWD010000171.1 GCA_036389795.1 Longimicrobium sp. | reverse complement strand
CTGCGTGAGGGATGCGCGCCCGGAGGGCCGGGAACCCACCGCGCGTGCACCGCTGCCGCGCCTTCCGTGGGATCCCTGGCGCGGTGGGGGCCCGGCGCCGTTGGGCACAGTCGTATCGTGCCCTACGGCGCGCGCAGCCCGACCCGGAGCGCAGCGGAGGGACACGCCCGAACCGGCCGTTGCGGTTTCGCCGTTTGATCGCTGAGTCCAGACTCGGATGAGATGAGGCTCTACGTCAACATCGACCACGTGGCCACCGTGCGCCAGGCGCGCGGCACCGACGAGCCGGACCCGGTGCGCGCGGCGGTGCTCTGCGAGCTGGGCGGCGCGGACGGGATCACCGTGCACCTGCGCGAGGACCGCCGCCACATCCAGGACCGCGACGTCGACCTCCTCCTGAAGACCGTCCGCACCGGGGTGAACCTGGAGCTGGCCGCGGCGTCGGACGTGCTCGCGCTCGCCGAGGCCTGGAAGCCGATGCAGGCCACGCTGGTCCCCGAGCGGCGCGAGGAGGTGACCACCGAGGGCGGCGTGGCGCTGGACGGCGAGGTCGCGCGCAAGTGGCTGGGCGACGCGGTCCGGCGGCTCAAGGACGCCGGGATCCGCACCTCGCTCTTCATCGACCCCGACGCCGACGCGGTGCGCGCCTCGGCGGAGCTGGGCGCCGACGCCGTCGAGCTGCACACGGGCGAGTACGCCAACGCCCGCGGGGCGGAGCGCGCGGAGCAGCTCGGCCGGCTGCGCCGCGCGGCCGCGCTCGGCCGCTCGGTGGGGCTGGCCGTGCACGCGGGGCACGGGCTCACCTACGAGAACGTGGCGCCCGTGGCTGCGATCGCGGAGATCGAGGAGCTGAACATCGGGCACTCGATCGTGAGCCGCTCCGTCTTCACCGGCATCGAGCGCGCGACGCGCGAGATGGCCGCCGTCCTGCGCCGCGCCCGCCGCCACCGCCCCACCGCCTGACCGGAGAACGCATGTCCCAGCCGCTGAGCGAATACTTCGCCCAGGAAGCCGGCGAGTTCCTGGACCGCCTGGACGCGCTGCTCGCATCGTCCGACGCCCCCGACCCGGTGGAGTTCTTCCGCCTGGCGCGCGGGGTGCGCGGCAGCGCGCAGATCGCGGGCGCCGGCGGGGTGGCCGCGGTGGCGGAGCGGCTGGAGGACGGGGCGCGGTCTTTACGCGACGGGGTGCTCCCCTGGAGCGAGGAGGTCCGCCGGCGCGCGCGGGAGACGGTGGACGACCTGCGCGTGCTGGTCGCCGGCCAGGGCCGCTGGGGCGCCGCGGAGGAGGCGCGCGCCCGTGACGCGGCGGCGCGCTGGGAGGGGGTCGGCACGGGGCGGCGGGGGGTCGAGGTGCCGCGCGCGGGGGACCAGCTCTACGAGTTCCTGCGCCGCGAGATCGCGGGGGTGGTGGAGGAGATGGGCCGCGCGCTCTCCGCGCTGGAGGCGGACCCGGCGGCGCGCGAGCCGCTCCGGGCGGTGCTCCGACGGATGCGGCCGGTGCGCGGGGTGGCGGGGATGGACTCGCTCGCGCCCGTGCTGGAGCTGCTGGAGGGGATCGAGGACGCGGCGCACGAGGTGCTCGCTCGCCCCCGCGCGGAGGGGCGGCAGCTGGAGGTGCTGGCCGCCGGGCGCGATGCGCTGCGCTCGGCGGGCGACGAGCTGGAGCGGGGCGAGGGCGTCGGCGAGTCGTCCGAGCTGATGCGCTTCCGCGAGCTGCGCGACGCGGCGGAGGGCGAGGCGGACGCGGCGGAGGCGGGCGTGGTCCCCGTGAGCCGGCTCTTCTTCGACGACGCGGGGCCGCACGTGGTGTCGTCTCCCCTGGCGCCGGTGGCGGAGGCCGCCGGCGCCTCGCTCGCGCCGGAGGTGGAGGGCTTCCTGCGCATGGAGGCCACCGGCTTCCTGGACCGCGCGGAGGGGCTGATCGCCGGGCTCTCGCAGCGGCCGGCGCGCTTCGGGCGCATCGCGCGGCAGCTGGCGGAGCTGGCGGCGGGGGTGGGCGAGCTGGCGGTGACGTACGGGATGACGATGCTCTCCGCGGCGGCGGACCAGGCGGCGGAGAGCCTGGGGCGCGCGGGCTCCGCCGAGGAGGCGCGCACGGCGCTCCGGCGGCTGCGCTCCACCCTCCCCGGCGCGGCGCCGCTCACCGAGACCGCCGTCGAGGTCGAGCCGGAGGAGGACGCGGCGCCGGCGCCGTCCGTCGCCTCCGTCGCGGGAGAGGACGGGGTGGTGCCGGTGGAGGCGCTCCTCTACGCGCCGGGAGAGGCGCTCCGCGAGGCGCTGGCGATGCGGCCGCGCGTGGAGGCGGCGGCGGGCGGCGCGGCGGGGCGGGGGACGCCGCTGGGCGAGGCGCTCGACGAGCTGTTCGCGCTGGTGGAGCTGGGGCTGGGGACGCGGGCGTGAGCCGCGGATGAAGTCCCGCCTGAGGGTCGCCGTCGGGCTGGCGGTGACCGCGTTCTTCCTGTGGCTGGCGCTGCGCGGGATCGACTGGCGCCAGGTGTGGGAGCACCTGCGGCGCGCCAACTACCTCCTGCTGGCCGCCTCCATCGCCGTGTCCACGCTGGGGATGCACATCCGCGCGCTGCGCTGGGGGACGCTGCTGGCCCCGCTGGGCCGCGAGGTGCCGTTCCACCCGCGCATCGCCGGCACCTTCGTGGGGTTCGCGGCCAACAACCTCCTCCCCGCGCGCGTCGGCGAGTTCGTGCGCACCCTGGTGTGCGCGCGCGTCGGCGCCCTCCCCGTCAGCTCCGTGTTCGCCTCGCTGGTGCTGGAGCGGGTGCTGGACGGGCTGGTGATGGTGTCGTTCCTCTTCGGGGTCATGTCGTGGCCCGGCTTCCCCACCATGACGGGGAGCTTCAGCGGCGTGGACCCGCGCGCCGCCGCCCGCGTGCTGGCGGTGATGGCGGTCGTGGTGGGAGGCGTGCTGCTGGCGATGGCGCTCTACCCGCGCCCCGCCGTGCGGACCGTGGAGCGCGTGGCGCGCATCTTCCCCGAGCGGTTCCGGCGGCTGCTGGTGGACTCGGTGCACGCCTTCGTGGAGGGGCTGGGGGTGCTGCGCAGCCCGCGCCTCCTGGCGGCGTCGGTGGCGTGGGCCCTCTTCCAGTGGACCTTCCTGGCGACGTCGTACCTGCTCGCCTTCCACGCCTTCGGCATCACCGAGCCGGGGTTCGTGGGTGCCGTCTTCCTCCAGTCGATCATCGCCATCGCCGTCTCGATCCCCTCGGCGCCCGGCTTCTTCGGCACCTTCCACGCGGCGGCGCGCTACGGCCTGCTCCTCTGGGGGGTGGACGAGACGCGCGCCATCTCCTTCGCCATCGGCTTCCACCTGGGCGGCTGGCTGTCGGTGACGGGGATCGGGCTCTGGTACGTGTGGAGCCTGGGCCTGTCCTGGCGCGACCTGCGCGGGAGCGCGGAGAAGGTGGAGGAGGAGGTGGAGGAGGAGGTGGAACGGGACCCGCGGATGGACGGGGGGAGGGGAAGTGCGTGAGTGCGTGAGTGCGAAAGTGCGAAAGTGCGAAAGTGCGGAAGTGCGGAAGTGCGGAAGTGCGGTCGAGATAGCAGCCGTGCGCGGGTAAAGCGGGGGCGATGAAGAGGATCGGATACCCGGCCGCGCGTGCGGTCGCCGGGACGGTGAACAGGAACCTGGCCGCCCACGCCGCGGCGGCGCGGGAGCGGGGAGTGCGCGAGCTGGCGCCGCTCCCCGACGAGTCGGCCGTCGAGCGGATCGTGGACGCGGCGTTCTGGGCCAGCCTGAAACGCGAGGAGGGCCAGAGTCCCAAGATCTCGCTCGCGTTCGTCCCTCCCGACCGGTCCGGGCACCCCATGGTGTTCGAGCGGCCGCTCCCGCTCCGTCCGCGCGACCTGGCCCGCCTGGCTCCCGCCGTGGAGCGGCCGGGGATCCACCTGGGCGTCTGGGAGGACGGCGGCGACCTGCGCGTCTGGGGGACCACGCGCTCGGTGCCCACCCTCTGCTTCGTGCTGGAGGTGGTGGAGCCCGGGCTGCTGGTGGTCAAGTACCGGCGTGGCGACGAGCTCGACAAGTTCGGCACCGTCGCGGTGATCGAGGCCGACCGGATCAAGGTGGTGGACCCGGCCGCCGCCAGCCTCCCCGACTGCCCGTCGCTGCTGGCATCGCTGCTGGGCTTCGACGTGCCGCCGGCCGACGGCGAGCCGGCGAGCGTCCTGGTGCAGCTGGCCACGTCCATGCGCGCGCACCGCCACGGCGGGTCGCTGCTGGTGGTCCCCGAGGGGTCCGATGCCTGGCGCGAGTCGGCCGCGCACCCGCTCCTCTACGCGGTCGAGCCGTTCCGCGAGATTCCCGCGCTGCTGCGGGCCGGCGACGAGGAGCGCAGGCAGCCGGTATGGCGCGAGGCGTTCCGCCAGACGGTGGAGGCGGTCGCGGGCCTCACCGCGGTCGACGGCGCCACCGTGCTCGACGGGCGGTACAGGGTGCTCGCGTTCGGCGTGAGGCTCGTCCGGATGCGCGGCAGCGAGCGCGTGGAGCGGGTCGCCCTCACCGAGCCGGTGCTGGGCGACGAGATGCGCGTCGTCGACCCCTCCACGCTGGGCGGCACCCGCCACCTCTCGGCCGCGCAGTTCGTCTACGACCAGCGCGACGCGCTCGCCCTGGTGGCGTCGCAGGACGGCCGCTTCACCGTCTTCGCCTGGTCGCCCTGCGAGGCCATGGTGCACGCGCACCGCGTCGACGCGCTGCTGATGTGAGTGCGAAGTGCGAGGTGCGAAGTGCGAAGTGCGAAGTGCGGCAGCACGCGAGAGGGCGGGCTTCGCGAGAAGGTCGTAGGGGCGAGGCCTGCCTCGCCCGTGGCCGCCTCGCGCCGATCCTGGCCGCGGTGAGCGGAACGTCGCCCGCATGTCTTCGCCGTCCATCCCGACCTTGATTCTCCCACGGAACGCGAGTGCCTGAGCGCCTGAACGCCGTCACCCTCGACGCGCCGGCCAAGGTGAACCTGCGCCTCCGCATCCTGGCGCGGGAAGAGTCGGGCTACCACTCGCTGGAGACGCTCTTCTGCGCGCTCTCCCTCGCCGACGAGGTCGGGGTGGCGCGCGGCGGCCCCGGCATCCGCCTCCGCGTGGAGGGCGGCGTCGACACGGGGCCGCCGGAGAAGAACCTGGCCCTGCGCGCGGCGGAGCGCTTCTACCGCGAGCTGGGCGAAGAGGCGGCGGTGGATCTCCATCTCGTGAAGCGCATCCCCTCCGCCGCCGGCCTCGGCGGCGGCAGCTCCGACGCGGCGGCGGTGCTGCGGGCGCTGAACGCGCTGCACGGCGGAATCTTCCCGCGCACGGCGCTGCTGCAGATGGCGGCCGAGCTGGGGAGCGACGTGCCGTTCTTCGCCTGCGGATCGCCGCTCGCGCTGGCGTGGGGGCGGGGCGAGCGCCTGCTCCCGCTCCCGCCGCTCCCCCCGCGCCCCGTCCTGGTCGCCCACCCCGGCCAGGCGATGCCCACCGCCGACGCCTTCCGCCGCGTCGCGGAGCTGCGCGGGGGGACGTATCGACCCCGCGCGACCCTCCTCGACCCCCAGGCGCTGGTGAGCTGGGACGCCGTCGCCGCGCTGGCGGGGAACGACTTCGAGCCCGTCGTCGTGGAGCGCATCCCCGTCCTCGCCGATGCGCTCGCCGGGCTGCGGGCCGAGGGGGCGCGGATCGCGCTGCTGGCGGGGAGCGGCTCCTCCGTTTTCGGCGTCTTCGAGGGCGAGGCGGAGCGCGAGCGGGCGGCGGCGCGGCTGGAGGCGCTGGGGATGCGCTGCTGGCGGGCCCGCACGCTGGACGCGGAGCCGGCGCCGGTGCCGGGTTGAATCGAGTCGGGGGACTGGTCTCGGTCCGGGCGGCTCAAGCCGCGGCAACAACCGCAGGAAGCCTCGCAAACCGCGCGAGGCTGCGGGGGCGAGGTCCTCCCGCCTCGACGGCCCTCCCAGCGAGCCTCGGCGAGCAGTCCGCGCAGGGCGGACTTCGTGTTTTCGTAGCCCCCGATTTCAATCGGGGAACACTCGATCGGGGAAGGATCGACCAGGCACGCCTTGCTCTGAGCGCCCGCCCGGCACATCTTCGACCATCCGCCACGCCTGCTCACCCGCAGCGGTTTCTCATGCAGTCGCTCGAAGCCCCTCCTCCCGAGCTGGTCTCCGGCTTCCGCGCGTCGCCGCTCTTCGCGGGGCTCGCGGAGGAGTCGCTCCAGGCATTGGCCGCGGCCGCCCGGCCGGTGCGCCTGGAGCCCGGCCAGGCGCTCTTCGAGGGGGACCACGCGGGCGACGCGCTCTACCTGGTACTCGAGGGCGAGGTGGAGGCGGTGGAGCCCCGCCCGGGCGAGGAGGAGGCGCGCATCCGCCTGATCGCGGCGGGGGAGGCGTTCGACGAGCTGCAGCCGCTGGCGGCGGCCCCGCTCCCCGCGCGGGTGCGCGCCGTGGGCCCCGCGAGCCTCGCGCGCGTGCCCGAGGCCGACACGCTGCGGCTGGAGGACCGCCACCCCGACCTGCGCGCCGCGCTGCGCCGCGTGCAGCAGCGCCAGCTCCTCTGCCGCCTGTGCCCCATGGTGGGGCCGCTGGACGGGGCGTTCCTGGACGAGCTGGAACGGGCCGCCGACTGGGCGTACCTGGACCGCGGGCAGCTCCTCTTCGAGCAGGGCGCGCCCTCCGGCTCGCTCTTCTTCGTGGTGAGCGGGCGCCTGGCGGTGGAGCGGGTGGAGCGCGACGGGAGCGTGCGGGCGCTGGGCGAGGTGGGGCGCGGCGAGAGCATCGGCGAGAAGAGCTTCTTCCTGGGCGAGGCCCGCAGCGCCCGCGTGCGCGCGGTGCGCGACAGCGTGCTGGTGGAGTTCACCAACGCCGAGTTCGAGGCGCTGGTCGCCGGGCGCCCCCAGCTCCTGCGCCACGTGGCCCGCAGCCTGGTGGAGCGGCTGCACAAGGGCGACGCCGGGACGGCCACGGGGGCGCGCGTGGCGAGCGTGGCCGTGCTGGGGGCCAGCCCCGGCGCGCCGGTGTCCGCCTTCTGCGAACGGCTGGCGGCCGCGCTCGCCCGGCACGGGCCCACGCTCCGGCTCTCCGCCCCCGTGGTCAACGAGATGACGGGCGAGCCGGGCCTGGCCGACGCGTGGGAGGACGCCCCCGAGGCCGCGCGGCTCCTGGCGTGGCTGGAGGCGCGCGAGGCGGCCCACCGCTTCGTGGTGTTCGAGGCCCAGCCGCGCGTGTCGGCCTGGACGCGCCGCTGCCTGCGCCGCGCCGACCACGTGCTCCTGCTGGCGCGCGCCGACGAGGACCCCGGCCCCGACGAGGTGGAGAAGGGGCTCCTGAGCGTGGACCGCGGCGTCACCGACGCGCGGCGCTCGCTGGTGCTGGTGCACCCCGAGGGGAGCGACGGGCTCCCGCGGGGCACGCGCCGCTGGCTGGACGCGCGCCGCGTGGAGGACCACCACCACCTGCGCTGGGGCGACGCGGCCGACCTGGCCCGGCTGGCGCGCCACCTGGCCGGGCGCGCCGTGGGGCTGGTGCTGGGGGGCGGCGGGGCGCGCGGCTTCGCCCACATCGGGGTGCTGCGGGCGCTGCGCGAGGCGGGGGTGCCGGTGGACCTGGTGGGCGGCACCAGCATGGGCGCCTCGCTGGCCGCGCAGACCGCCATGGGGTGGAGCCCCGAGAAGATGGTGGAGATGAACCGGCGGATGTGGATCGAGATGCGGCCGCACCGCGTCTTCACCCTGCCGCTGGTGTCGGTGCTCAGCACCGCCAAGGCCGAGGTGTGCGGGCGGATGATGTACGGCGACCTGGAGATCGAGGACCTCTGGATCCCCTTCTTCTGCGTCTCCAGCAACCTCACCACCGCCGAGATGGTGGTGCACCGCCGGGGCTCGCTGCTCCGGGCCGCCACCGCCAGCGCCTCGCTCCCCGGCATCGCGCCGCCCGTGCTGGAGGGGAACGAGCTGCTGGTGGACGGCGCGCTGCTGAACAACCTGCCGTCGGACGTGATGCGGCAGCTGGGCGCGGGGGTGGTGATCGCCTCGGAGGTGTCGGTGGAGGAGGACGCCGCCTTCACCTGCGACCAGGTCCCCACCCCCAGGCAGGTGCTCAAGGGCCGCTTGCTGCGCCGCCCCGTGCGCTTCCCCTCCCTCATGGAGGTGGTGATGCGCGCCTCGCTCCTGCACAGCGCCTACCGCGAGCGCGAGGCGATGGAGCTGGCCGACGTCTGCCTGCGCCCCCCGATCGACGCCTTCGGGCTCATGGAGTTCGACGCGCTGGAGAGCATCGTGGCCGCGGGCTACGAGTACGCGCGGACCGCGGTGCCGGCCTGGGTGGAGACGGGCGCGCTGGGGCCGTCGGCCACGGGCGGCGGTTGATTTCGCGGGCGCGCGCCGTTAGCTTTTTGCGCCTTCCGCGGTCGTAAGTCGTTCTCCCGCCTCGCAGATCCGCGGACCAGGGTGCCCCCTGGTGTAATGGCAGCACAGCGGTCTTTGGAACCGCTGGTGGAGGTTCGAATCCTCCGGGGGCAATGAGCCGCAAGTCTCTCCACGGCAGAGGCTTGCGGCTTTGTCGTTCCAGGTTGCGTCAGGATCCGGATTCTCCAGCGAAGGGACCACACAGAGTCAACAGAGAACCCTCCCGGTTCTCCGTCGGCCTCCGTTTCCTCCGTGTCCCGGCCGGCTTCGGCGGCGAGTCCTGGATCAGCGCACCGGGCTCTCTCCGGATCGACAGCCTTCAGCGCAGCGCGAATCCCGGAAGACGCGTGACACCCATGTTGCAGAGCATGATTCTGGTTCCGAACCGGTTGAGATTTTTCAGGGACCTATATACCCGAGCGATCCTCTGCGAACTGGTATGATACCACGTTTCGGAGCATCGTTCTGGTTCCAAACAGAACAGCAACAGATTGGAATCATACCACGTTTCCGAGCATTGTTCTGGTTCGCGAGAAACAGATTGGCATCACACAGAGGACACGGAGGACACGGAGAGAACTTCAATCTCTTCCGCTGTTCCTCTGTGTTCTCTGTGCCCTCTGTGTGAGACCTTTTCA
>DASVWD010000170.1 GCA_036389795.1 Longimicrobium sp. | reverse complement strand
GAGACGCCGAGCCTCCTCCCGGTCACCCGTGGGGAAAGGGGCGTCGTGCTCCTGAGACACACCTCTCGCCCGACGGCCCTCTCCGACAGCGACCGCAAAGCCGCACGGCGAATGTCCCGAGCTTCGTGAATAACCGAGGGTTAATTGAGCACTCCCAGCCATTCCGCCTTTTGTCTTCAGAACAGAAGAATACCAATTGCTAAAATTTACATCGGGCAATACGTCATCTAGCACTCTGCCAATCGTATTGCTTGAACGGAGTGGTTCGAAAAATCGGCTCAGCGCATCATCTATGTTCTGAGAGGAGGCTACAACGACTTGATCCAAATTCTGCTTGAGTTCTTGAAAGGCGTGGAAAAGAGGAGTGCTACTCACGTCCGGTGACTTCCTGAGAAGGTGGACTTGGGATGTGGCCCGGTTCGGGTTCAGCTACTCAGCGCTAGGGGTAGAGCAGCTCCTTCGTCCAGCGCGGCGGGTCGCCGTCGGCCAGCGTGTACAGCTCGCGCTCGTGCAGGCGGCTGGGGCGGCCGAACCAGAACTCGATGCGCCCGGGGACCAGCCGGAAGCCCGACCAGAACGGCGGGCGCGGGATCTCGCCCTCGCCGTAGCGCGCCTCCAGCTCCTCCACCCGCCGCACCAGGTCGGCGTACTCGGCCAGCGGCGCGCTCTGCTTGGACGCCCACGCGCCGATGCGGCTGCCGCGCGGACGGCTGGCGTAGTAGGCGTCGGCCTCGGCGTCGCTCACCGGCTCCACGCGGCCCTCCACGCGGACCTGCACCCCCATCGCCACCCAGTGGAAGCAGAGCGCCGCGTACGGGTTCTCGCGCAGCTCGCGCGCCTTGCGGCTCTCCAGGTTGGTGTAGAAGACGAAGCCCCGTTCGTCGTGCCCCTTGAGCAGCACCATGCGCACCGACGGGCGCCCCTCGGCCGTGGCGGTGGCGAGCGCCATCGCCGTGGGCTCGGGGAGGCCGCCCGCCACCGCGCGCTCCAGCAGCTCGCCGAAGCGGCGGAACGGCTCGGCGAGTTCCACGTCCGCCGCGGCCGTGGCGGGCCGGACGCCGGCTTCGCTCATCGGCGCGAGCCGCGGGCCGGCTGCGCCACGCGGAACGGCACGTAGGCGCGCGTGCGCTCCCACTGCAGCGCCAGCGTGTGCGCGCCGCCCTGCCCGCGCTGGAGCAGGATGGCGAACTGCTCCACCGGCCGCGGGAGCGTGGCCACGCGCATGGGGATGCGCACCAGGTCGCGGGCGCGGTCGTACTGCGTCCCCCACTGCCCCGTCTGCCGGTTGACGATCAGCGTCCACCCGCCCTGGCTGGGGATGGTGTAGAGGGTGTAGGTGCCGCGCGGCACGCGCGCCGCGCCGATCTGCAGGTCCACGTCGGTCACCAGCGTGGTGGCGGCGTTGGCGCCCGTGCGCCACACCTGCCCGAACGGCACCAGGCCGCCCATGATCCGGCGCCCGCGCATCGACGGGCGGCCGTAGTCGATGAAGACGTGCCGCCCGCCGCCCGCGTCGAAGTGCACGGTGTCGCGCGGGCTCAGGGGGGCCTGCCCGGGCTGGGCAGCCGCGGGAGACGCGGCCGCGCCGGCCAGCGCCGCGGCCAGCGGCAGCACGCCGCGCAGGGTGGAGAGACGGACCACGGTTCACCTCGCGGAAAGCATCGTTGTCGGCGCGGCCATGGTACGGCGCCGCGGCGGCGTCTGCAACCCGGGAGCCGGCTGCCTCGCCGCGCCGATCAGCTGTGGACGGCGGGCTCCAGCGCGCGGCGCATCCCGACCGCCGTCGCGGGGCAGGCGCCGCGCATCTGCTCGGAGCGGGCGAGCTCGGCCGGCATCTCCTCGCGGGCCACGCGCGCGAAGCCGAGGCGCGGGAAGTACTCCTCGGCCGAGGTGGTGAGCAGGTACAGGTCGCGCACGCCGCGCCCTGCGGCCAGCTCCATCGCCGCGCGGGTGAGCCGCTCGCCCAGCCCCCGCCCGCGCGCCCGCTCGGCCACGGCCACCGAGCGCAGCAGGCCCACGCCGCCGTACACCTCCACCCCCGCCGTGCCGACGATCGCCCCCGCCTCGTCGCGGGCGACCAGGAAGCCGGCCGGGAAGTGCTCCTCGATCCCCGCCGGGGGGAGGCGCCCCTCCGCCAGCAGCGCGGCCACGCCGTCCAGGTCGGATGCCGCCGCGGGCCCGATCCGCGCCCCGGTGTCGATAGTCTCGACGCTCATCCCCATCCCTCCGTGTCGGCGTCCCGGCAGCACGAGGCCGCGCCGGCGCCCGCGTGCGTGGCGGAGGTGCGCGTGAGCTGCCGCACGAAGCGGAGCATCTCGCGGCGCACCTCGGGCGCGAAGCCGGCCAGCATCGCCTGCATCTCCCACACGGCGTCTTCCTGGAGCCGCGCCTGGAGCGCGCTCCCCGCCGGGGTCAACTCGATGCGGATGGCCCGCCCGTCGCTCGCGTCGGGGAGGCGCCGCACGTGGCCGCGGTCCTCCAGCGCGCCCACGATGCGGCACGCCGTGCTCTTGTCCACGAAGAGCTCGGCGGCCAGGCCGTTCAGCGTCAGCGCGTCCAGCCGGGCCAGCACCTCCAGCGCGTGCGCGCCCGACACCGTCACGTCGTAGCACCCCACGCGGTCGCGGTCGCGGAAACTGTGCAGCCGGATCAGGTCCCGGAGCGCCCGGTGGAACTCCGCCGACTCCCGCTCCAGCTCGGCCGCCGCCACGCTCGCCGCGGTCATCCACCCTCGTCTTCCAGGGGAAAGTCGTTGCGTCCTGCAACAGCGTACGCCGCGACGGAGGGCGCCGTCAAGGATCACGGGCGTCATTCCAACCGATCACGGATAGGATCACACAGAGACGCAGAGACGCGGAGGAACCCCGGCAGTTCTCTGTGTCTCTGCGTCTCTGCGTGAGACCTTTTCAAGATCTGTCCCCGTGCGATCGTCTGCACGGCGGCACGAGGCCGGTCCATCCTGCACCATCCCGATAGCGTCGCGAGAGGTTGCGGAGATTGCGGGACGGCCCTCGCCGATTTTCCACTCGGGAGACGGATGTTTGCCTCGTTCTCCCCTGTTTGTCCGGAGAACTCCCGACAGTCTTGATTCCGATGAGGGACCGACACAACTTGGAACCCAGGTTTTCCCGTTGCAACGCGAACCCGCACCCGGTGCCCGGGCCTTCCGCACCTCCTTCCGGCGGTTCTTCCGGACGGACGTCCACAGCCCACCCGCACCCCCGGCACGCTCCCACGCGCGGGCCCACCCGGCGCCCGTGAGGAGGATCTCACTCTACTCCAGCGCAGTTCACCCCCAACCCGGAGCAGGAGTATGACCCATCGAACGTGGTTGCTCGTCCTCGGCTGCGCGCTGGCGGCGCGCGGCGCCCCGGCGGCGGCGCAGCAGCGGGAGGTCAGCGGCACCGTGGTCTCCGCCCAGAACGCCACGCCGCTCCCCGGCGCGCGGGTGGCGATCGCGGGCACCAGCCAGGGCGTCAACGCCGGCCCCGGCGGCGCCTTCCGCCTCTCCGTCCCCGCCGGCGCCGTGACGCTCCGGGCCACGATGCTGGGCTACCAGAGCCGCGACGTCGTGGTGCCGGCCGGCGAGAGCACCGTCACCATCCGGCTGGAGACCGGCGCGGTGCAGCTGGAGGACCTGGTGGTGACCGGGCAGGCCACCTCGGTGGCGCGGCGCAACCTGGCCAACGCGGTGGCCACCGTGTCGGGCGAGGACGTGGAGCGCGCGCCGGCGCAGACGGTGGACAAGGCGCTGCAGGGGAAGGTGGCGGGCGCCATCATCTCCACCAACTCGGGCGCCCCCGGCGGCGGCGTGCAGGTGGACCTGCGCGGCGTCTCGTCCATCAACGCCTCGGCCGACCCGCTCTGGATCATCGACGGCGTGGTGATGAGCAACGTCTCCATCCCCTCGGGGCAGAACGCGGTGACGCAGGCCATCGCCGCCGACAGCGCCAGCAACCAGGACGCGCCCACCAACCGCATCTCCGACCTCAACCCCGACGACATCGAGAGCATCGAGATCCTGAAGGGCGCCAGTGCCGCGGCCATCTACGGCTCCAAGGCCAGCAACGGGGTGATCATCATCACCACCCGGCGCGGGCGCGAGGGGCGGCCCCGCATCTCGTTCTCGCAGCGCTTCGGCTACTACGAGCTGGCCAACACGCTGGGCTCGCGCAGCTTCGACCGCACGAGCGCCGTGGCGGCGTTCGGCGCGGGCGCGGGCGCCTTCTTCAACGCCGACGGCACCCCGATCGCCCAGTTCGACCAGGAGGAGCTCCTGGCCGGCCGGCGCGACCTGGCCACCGGCACCTCGCTGTCCGTGAGCGGCGGCAGCGGGGGAACGCGCTACTTCGTGTCGGGGCTCCTGGAGAACGACCCCGGGATCATCGCCAACACCGGCTTCCAGAAGCAGAGCCTCCGGCTCAACCTGGACCAGCGCCTGGGCGAGCGGGTGGAGGTGTCGCTCAACACCAACGTGCTGCACACGCTGGCGGCGCGCGGCCTCAGCAACAACGACAACGCCAGCGTCAGCTTCTACATGGTGCTCTCGGGCACGCCCAGCTTCGTGGACCTGCGCGGCAGCAGCGGCGTCTTCCCCTTCAACCCGTTCGGCCCCAGCAACCCGCTGCAGACGGCGGCGCTCATGAGCAACGACGAGAACGTCTGGCGCGTGATCTCGTCGGGGACGGTGAAGGCCGACCTGGTGCGCGGCGAGCGCCACTCGCTGCGCCTGCTGCTCACCGGCGGCGCCGACTTCTTCAACCAGGAGAACGGCCTGCTCTTCCCGCCCGAGCTGCAGTTCGAGGCGCAGGGCACCCAGCCGGGGACGGTGATCTCGGCCAACGCCGACAACCTGAACCTGAACGGGAACGTGAACCTGGTGCACACGTTCACGCCCGAGGGCGCCGCCTGGACGGCCACCACCTCGGCCGGGGTGCAGTACGAGGACCGCGACCTCACCATCGACCGCATCGTCACCCGCGACCTGGTGGCGGGGCAGGGGAGCGTGGACGCCGGTCCCAGCAACGCGGTGTTCGACTCGCGCCAGCGGGTGCAGGACCTGGGCGTGTACGTGCAGGAGGAGTTCCTGGGGCTCGACAGCCGGCTCCTGCTCACGGCCAGCCTGCGCGCCGACCGCAGCAGCAACAACGGTGACCCCGGCAAGTACTTCTTCTATCCCAAGGCCGCGGCCTCGTACCGCTTCCCCGACCTCGCCGGCTGGCTCGACGACCTGAAGCTGCGCGTGGCCTACGGCGAGACGGGGAACCAGCCGCTCTACGGGCAGAAGTTCACCACCTTCAACGGCACCAACTCCATCGGCGGCGTCGGCGGGCTGGTGATCGGCGGCACGGCGGGCGACCCCGACATCCGCCCCGAGCGCGAGCGCGAGATCGAGGGCGGCTTCGACCTCACCCTCTTCGACGGCCGCGCGGCCTTCGAGGCCACCGCCTACCTGCAGCGCATCACCGACCTGCTGCTGCAGCGCACCCTGGCCTCCTCCACCGGCTTCACCACCCAGGTGTTCAACGGCGGCGAGCTGCACACCCGGGGCCTCGAGCTGGCGCTCTCGGCCACGCCGATCGACCGCGGCGACCTCTCCTGGACCTCGCGCACCACCTTCTACACCACCAAGAGCACCATCGAGAACCTCCCGGTGCCCACCTTCCGCACCGGCGCGTTCGGCTCCACGGCGCTGGGCGTGTTCCAGATCGAGGAGGGCGAGAGCGCCACGCAGATCGTGGGGCGTAACGGCCTCCGGACGGACGGCAGCATCATCGAGGAGCAGCTCGGCGACGCCACTCCGCAGTGGAAGATGGGCTTCAGCAACGAGCTGCGCTGGCGGACCCTCGGGCTGTACTCGCTCTTCGACTGGCAGCACGGGGGCGACGTGATCAACCTCACGCGCCTGCTCTACGACTTCGGCTCCAACAGCCCGGACTTCGCGCTTCCGGCCGGCGTGTCCACGCCGCGCGCGGTCCCCGACTGCATCCCGAACTGCTCGGGGCTGGAGCGGGTGAGCGGGTTCGGCGTCTACACCGGGCAGTACGTCGAGGACGCCAGCTTCGTGAAGCTGCGCGAGGTCTCGCTCACCTGGTACGTCCCCGAGCGGGTGCGCCGGGCGCTGCCGTGGCGGGTGGACGACGCGCGGATCAGCCTCTCGGGGCGCAACCTGGTCACCTGGACCGACTACACGGGGCTCGACCCCGAGGTCAGCAACTTCGGCAACCAGCAGATCGCGCGCAGCGTGGACGTGGCGCCGTTCCCGCCCAGCCGCAGCTTCTGGCTCACCTTCAACCTGGGGCTCTGAGGCCATGACGACGACTCTCCTTTCGGGGAAGGCCGCCGTCCGGGCGGCGGCGCTGGCGCTCTCCGCGCTGCTCGCGGGCGCGTGCGGCGACCTGAACATCCCCGAGTACAACAACCCGAGCATCGAGGACCTGGTGAACAACCCCACCCCCGCGGCGGTGGCGGCCGCGGCGGTGGGGATGCAGATCGGGGCGCGGGCCGACATCACCGGCCGCACCAGCTACGTGGGGATGCTGGGGATCCTGGGGCGCGAGTCGTACACGCTCGACGTGTCCGATCCGCGCTACATCACCGAGCTGCTGGTGGGCCCGGTGACCAACAGCGGCGCCTTCGGGGCCGGGCTGTGGACCACGCGCTACGCCAACATCCGCCTGGGCAACATCATCCTGGAGGTGGTGGACCGGGTCCCCGGCTACACCGACGCGCAGAAGGCGGCGGTGCGCGGCTACGTGAAGACGATGCAGGCGCTCGACTTCCTGCTGGTGATCAACACCCGCGACGTGAACGGCGCCCCCATCGACGTGGGCGGCTCGATCGACCAGCTGGCGCCGCTGGAGAGCAAGGCCGAGGTGTTCGCCCACATCGTGCAGCTCCTCGACGAGGGGCGCAGCGACCTGGCGGCGGGCGGGGCCAGCTTCCCCTTCGCGCTTTCGGCCGGCTTCGCCGGTTTCAACACGCCGGCCACCTTCATCCAGTTCAACCGGGCGCTCAAGGCCCGGGTGGACGTGTACATGGGCAACTACGCGGCGGCGCTCACCTCGCTGTCGCAGTCGTTCGTGAGCACCAGCCAGCCGCTCACGCTGGGGGTGTACCACGTGTACGGCGGCGGCTCCGACGCGCCCAACCAGCTCGCCACGCCGCTGCAGTACGCGCACCCCTCGATCGTGACCGACGCCCAGCTCAAGCCCGACGGCACGCCCGACAACCGGCTGCTGGCCAAGGTGGGCCCGCATCCGGCGCCGCGCACGCTGCTGGGGGTGTCGTCCGACAAGGCGTTCCTCCTCTACCCCGAGGTCGACTCGCCCGTCCCGGTCATCCGCAACGAGGAGCTGATCCTGCTGCGGGCCGAGGCGCGCTGGTTCACGGGCGACAAGGCGGGCGCCATGGCCGACCTCAACTTCATCCGCACCACCTCGGGCGGGCTGGCCCCGATCGCGCAGCCGGCGACCGACGCGGACTTCATCACCGCGCTGCTCCGGGAGCGGCGCTACTCGCTGCTCTACGAGGGCGGGCACCGCTGGATCGACACCCGCCGCTTCGGGCGGCTGAACACGCTGCCGCTGGACGTGGGCACGCACATCCGCATCGCCGCGTTCCAGGTGCCCGAGGCCGAGTGCCTGGCCCGCGAGCTCCCCTCCCCCTGCGCGGCGTCGTGAGCCGGGCCGCGCGGGGCTGAGGGTGGGAAGCGGCGGCGCC
>DASVWD010000169.1 GCA_036389795.1 Longimicrobium sp. | reverse complement strand
GCGCCTCGACGGCGTTCTCCTCGGGGAGGAAGTGCACCGGGTGGCCGCAGAACAGCGGCAGCAGGTTGGTGATGGTGAGGTCCACCGCCATGGACGAGAAGACGGGCGCGCCGCTCCCCGCGTCCGCCCCGTAGTGGCGGACGCCCCAGTGGATGTAGTTGCTCACCCCGCGGTGGTGCATGGCCACGCCCTTGGGCCGGCCGGTCGATCCCGAGGTGTAGATGACGTACGCCAGGTTCTCGCTCGTCACGCCGCTCTCGACCGCGTCCGCACTCTCCGCCCCGATCACGTCCCACTCCACGTCGATGGCGATGACACGGACGCCGGAGGATGCCGGAAGCCGCTCGCGCAGCCGGTCCTGCGTGATGAGGATGCCAACGTCCGAATCCTCCATCACGTAGCCGATGCGCTCCGCGGGATGCGAAGGATCGACGGGCACGTACGCGCCGCCGGCCTTCATCACCCCGAGGATGGCGACCATCACCTCCAGCCCGCGCTCCAGGCAGAGCCCCACCCGCGCCTCCGGCCCCACGCCGAGGCCGGCGAGGTGGCGCGCGAGCCGGTTCGCCCGCTCGTCCAGCTCCCGGTACGTCAGCGCGTCCCCGCCGAAGGTGACGGCCGGGGCGCCGGGGGTCCGCGCCGCCTGCGCCTCGAACAGCTCGTGGATGCAGCGGTCCGCCGGGTACGCGGCCGCCGTCTGGTTCCACTCCTCCAGCACCTGCCGCCGTTCGTCGTCGCCGATCAGCACCAGCTCGGAGAGGCGCGGGTCGCGGCCGGACGCGACCTGCTCCAGCACCCGGCGCAGGTGCGACAGGATGCGCTCGATGGTCCGGGCGTCGAAGCGGTTCTCGTCGTAGCTCAGGACGAAGACCAGCTCCGGTCCGGGCGCCGCGAGGAGGGAGAGCGGAAAGGTGTTCCACTCCACGCCCTGCCGCCCCGTGACCCGCAGCGGCACGGCCGCGGTGCTCTTGGCCACGGCGGCGTCCGACGCCTGCGCGGCGAGGGCGGCCGCGGCGGGGACGGCCGTGGCCTCCACCGGGTAGTTCTCCATGATGAAGTGGCTCTCGAACAGCGGCGTGCCGCGCGGAACCTCGCTCCATCCCTGCACCTGCATGAGCGGCGAGTACTCGTAGCCGCGCGCCTCGCCCGCCGCGCGCTGCACCTCGCCCAGCCAAGCGCCCAGCCGCGCGCCGGCGGGGACGCGCATCCGCACGGGAAGGGTGTTGATGAACATGCCAATCATCTCCTCCACCCCCTCCAGCGGCCCTTGGCGCCCCGACACCGTGGTGCCGAACACCACGTCGTCCTCGCCGCTGTAGCGCGCCAGCAGCAGCCCCCACACGCCCTGCAGGACGGTGTTGAGCGTCACCCCCTTGACCCGCGCCGCCTCCTCGATGCCGCGCGAGAGCGGAGCCGGGATGGTGGCGAACTTGCGCGCGTGGCGGATGCCCGAGCCGCTGCCGGGCCGGTCCACGGGGAGCGGGGTCGGCGCCGTGAAGCCCGCCAGGGCGCCCCGCCAGTAGCGCTCCGCGGCGCCCATGTCCTGCCGCTCCAGCCAGGCGATGTAGTCGCGGTAGGGCCGCGAGCGGCGCAGCTGCACGGCCGTCCCCGTGCGCCACGCGTGATAGAGACGAAAGGCCTCGTCCGCGATGCGCACGCACGACCAGCCGTCCGTGATCAGGTGGTGCTGGCTCCACACGAACCAGGTGGCCGTGTCCGACACCCGGAACAGGGCAAAGCGCAGCAGCGGCGCCGCGCCCAGGTCAAAGCCGCGGGCGCGGTCCTCCAGCCCGTAGCGGCGCAGGGCCTCGTCCTGCTCCTCCGCGGAGAGGTGGCGCCAGTCCTCCACCGTCCACGGCAGCTCCGCGGAGCGGTGCACCCGCTGCAGGGGGCGCGGCACGCCGTCCCACACGAACGAGCTGCGAAGGGCCGGGTGGCGGTTCACCACCTCGCCCCAGGCGCGGCGAAACAGGTCCAGGTCCAGGGCGCCCTCCAGCTTTTGCGCCTCCTGCGTCTGGTACTCCTGCGTGTCGTCGCCGTACAGGCCGTGAAAGAGCATCCCCTGCTGCATGGGCGAGAGGGGATACAGGTCCTCCACGTCCGTGCGCCCATCCACGGCCGCGTCCAGCTCCGCCTGCGTGAGCCCCGCCAGGGGGAAGTCCGACGGCGTGTATCCGCCCGCGCCCTCCTC
This sequence comes from Longimicrobium sp., assembly GCA_036389795.1. Taxonomy (NCBI): domain Bacteria; kingdom Pseudomonadati; phylum Gemmatimonadota; class Longimicrobiia; order Longimicrobiales; family Longimicrobiaceae; genus Longimicrobium; species Longimicrobium sp. The sequence goes on along the minus strand of DASVWD010000169.1, from coordinate 7,099 downwards.
GGCACAGTGGGCGATGAGCCCGCGCAGGGCCTTGATGTACGACGCGGCCAGCGCCTCCACCGTCTCGCGGCGGTGGGTGCCCTCCGTGTACGTCCACCAGAGCCGCAGCACCCCGTCGAACACGCCGCCGTTCACGGCCAGCAGGGTGTGCAGGGCCGTCGTGCCGGCCCACTCCTGCCCGCGCGGGCCTGCCGCGGTCCGCAGCGGCGACGCCTGCGCGGTGCCGCCCGCGGACGACTGGCCCAGGTAGTTGAACGAGATCTCCGGCTCCGGCTGAGCCTGGAGCGCCGCGCGCGCCTCGCCGCCGCCCAGGTAGCGCAGCACGCCGTAGCCGATGCCGCGCCGGGGCACGGCGCGCAGCTGCTCCTTGACCCGCTTGAGGCGGTCGGCGGGGCCGGCCGCGCCCGCCAGGTCCAGCACGACGGGGTAGCTGGTGGTGAACCAGCCCACCGTGCGCGTCAGGTCCACGCCGGGGACGATCTCCCCTTCCCGCCCGTGCCCTTCCAGCGACAGGCGGATGCGCGTGCCCCCGGCCCATCCGCTCACGGATTCGGCGAGCGCGCACAGCAGCACGTCGTTGATCTGCGTGCGGTACGCCGCGGGGACGTCCTGCAGCAGGGCGCGCGTTTCTTCCGCGTCCAGCTGCACGGCCACCGTGCGAGACCCCGCGACCGTCGCCTGCCCCTCGCCGTCGACCGGCAGGGGCGCCACGCCCTCCGCGCCCTGCGCCAGCCAGTGCGGCACCTCGGCCCGGAGCGCGTCACTGGACGCGTACGCCTCCAGGGCGCGGGCCCAGTCGCGGAAGGGGGTGGTGCGGGCGCCCAGCTCGACGGGGCGCCCCGCCTCGGCCTGGGCGACGGCGCGCTCCAGGTCGTCGCGCAGGATGCTCCAGGAGACGGTGTCCACCGCCAGGTGGTGGACGATCAGCAGCAGCTGCCGGCGCCCCTGGCCGCGCTCGAAGAGCACCGCGCGCCCCAGGGGGCCGCGCTCCAGCTCCAGGGAGGCCTGCCGCGCGTCCGCCGCCTCGGCCTGCAGGCGGTCCTGCTCCGCGGCGGGAAGGCCGGAGAGGTACACCCGCTCCAGGGTGATCCCCGCCGCGTTCGCGTGCCACTGCTCCCACCCGGAGTCCACCCGCCGGAAGCGCAGCCGCAGGGCGTCGTGGTGCTCCAGCACGGCCGCGAGGGCCGCCTCCAGCGCCGCGTCGCCCACGGACGGGGCCACCTCCAGCAGCACGGACTGGTTGTAGTGGGCCGGCGCCGGCTGGCCCTGCTCCAGGAACCACCGCTGGATGGGCGTCAGGGGGACGGCGCCCTCAACCCGCGGCGCGTCCTCCGCCGACCGGTCCTCCTCCGACGATCCCACGACCAGGGCCAGCTCGGCGATGGTGGGATACTCGAAGATCTGCGGCGGGGTGATCTCCACCCCTTCGCGCCGCGCCGTCGAGACCACCTGGATGCAGAGGATGCTGTCGCCGCCCAGCTCGAAGAAGTCGTCGTCGACCCCCACGCGCTCCAGCCAGAGCACCTCGGCCCAGATCCGGGCCAGCAGCTCCTCCACGCGGCTGCGCGGCGCCACGTACCGCTCCTCGGCCCCCTGGTACGCGGGCGCGGGGAGGGCGTTGCGGTCGAGCTTTCCGTTGGGAGTCAGCGGGAGCGCGTCGAGCACCACGAAGGCGCTGGGGACCATGTACTCGGGGAGGCGCCCGCCGGCGTGCTCGCGCAGCGCCGCGGGGAGCGCGCCCCCCGCGTCCTCGCGGACCCGCACCTCGCCGCCGGCGAAGAGCCGCCGGTAGAACGGGTGGCCGCCGATGTCGCCCGCGTGGTGGAAGGACGTGAACTCGAACGGCACCTCCTCCCCGCCGCCGCCTCCACGCACCAGCGCCCCGCGGACGCCGTAGTCGGGCGCCACCCCCCGGTCGGGGAGCGCCGCGCGGAACTCCAGGCGGATCCGGTCGCCCGCGCGGACCCCGACTCCCGGGTCGAAGAGGGGGAAGTAGGCGGGGAGCCAGTCGGTCCGGTCGCGCAGGATGTCGAGCTCCTCGCCCTCGTCCAGCTCCATCCGCAGCCAGAGGAGGAGCCCGTCCAGCCGCCCGTCCCGCTCGACCGCCAGCTCCACGGCGTGGAGCTGCTCGGGCTCCACCGGCCCGGCCCCGAAGTCGAGGTCCTCGCAGGTCGCGGCGGTGGAGAGGAGGTTTTCGGCGGGGAAGCCCCGGATGCAGAGCCGCAGGGCGAACGGGTGCCCGGCCTCGTCGAAGATCCGCCGCGCGTAGTCGGCGGCCAGGCGCGAGAAGCCGGGCTCGCGGTAGATCTCGTCGGGGAGGGTGACCGCCGCCACCCGGGTGCTGGCGCGGCGGGGGATCATCACCGCGCCGGGGGCCAGGAGCCGCCGCGCCTCGTTGAGCACCACGGCCGCGCCCTCGCCGCCGGCGATCGCCTCCACGATCTCGGAGACGCACACGTCGGCGGACTCGGGAAGCTCCACGCTCCGCGCGTCGCCGTGGACGACGGTGATGCGGTCTTCCAGCCCCAGCTCGCGGACGCGCCGGCGGGCCGCCTCGTACGAGCGCTCCAGCAGCTCCACCGCGTAGACGTGCCGCGCGCCCGCCTCCACCGCCAGCCGCGCCAGGATGGCGTCGGCCCCGGTGCCCACGTCCAGCACCACCTTTCCCCGCGCGTGCCGCCGCAGCGCCCGCAGGTAGCGCTCGTTGCGCACGGTGTCGCCCGAGAGGCCGTGGTAGATCAGCTCGTCGTAGACGAAGTGCTCGCCGATGGAGGGCCACAGCCCCACCCCCTCGTCGGACGCCGGGACCACGTAGGCCACCAGGCGGCGGTCGCCGGGGACGTCCTCGCGCATCACCACCGCGCACCCGGCGACCCCGGCGTGGCGCCGCAGGACGGCCTCCACCTCGCCGGGCTCGATCCGGTAGCCGCGGAGCTTCACCTGCTCGTCGGCGCGGCCCAGGAACTCCAGGCTCCCGTCGTCGCGCCACCGCGCCAGGTCGCCGGTGCGGTACAGGCGCCCGCCGTCCTCGCCGAACGGGTCGGGGACGAACCGCTCCGCGGTCTGCCCCGGGCGGTGGAGGTAGCCGCGGGCCACGCCGGGGCCGCCCACGAACAGCTCGCCCGGCTCCCCGCCGAACGCGGCCGCGGCGGCCTCGTCCAGCACGTGGATGCGCACGTTCTCCAGCGCCGTGCCGATGGATGGCGTGCGCCCGTCCGCCCGGCAGACGGCCATGGTGGCGCAGACGGTCGCCTCGGTGGGGCCGTACGCGTTGATGAACGTCCGTCCCGCGCTCCACCGCGCCACGACGTCGGCGCTCACGGCCTCGCCCGCGCTCACCACCGTGCGCAGCTCCGGCAGCCCGTCCGGCTCCAGCGCGGCCAGGGCGGTGGGCGGCAGGGTGACGACGGAGATGCGCTCGTTGCGCAGGGTGGCCAGCAGCCCGGGGCCGGGGAGCAGCCCGTCGCGGGTGGCCAGGACCAGCGTGGCCCCCGCCAGCAGCGCCGTGAACAGCTCCGAGACGGCCGCGTCGAACGAGAACGAGGCGAAGGCCAGCACCCGGCTCCCCGTCTGGATGCCGAACCCGGCGATTTGCGCCCGCGCCAGGTTGGGGATGCCGCGGTGCGGGACCATCACCCCCTTCGGCCTGCCCGTGGAGCCGGAGGTGTAGATGACGTACGCCAGCCCGTCCGCGTCGACCGCCACCCCGGGCGCCGTGGCCGGCCGCGCGGCGATGGCGGCGCCCTCCGCGCGCAGGTCCAGCAGGTCGGGGACGAGCCCCGCGGCGAACTCCGGCATCTCCCCCGGAGCGATGACCGTCCGCGCGCCGGCGTCCTCCAGCATGTGGTGCAGCCGATCCACTGGATAGGCCGGATCCAGCGGCACGTACGCGCCGCCCGCCTTGAGCACTCCCAGGATGGCCGCGACCGTCTCCGGCCGCCGGTCCGCCAGCACGCCCACGCGCGTCTCCGGGCCCACGCCTCGGTCGAGGAGGTGGTGCGCGATCTGGTTGGCGGCCTCGTCCAGGGCGCGGTACGTCATCGCCCGTCCCTCGAAGCGCAGCGCCTCCGCGTCCGGCGTCCGCGCGGCCTGCGCGGCGAACAGCTCGTGCACGCACCCGCCCTCCGCCCCGACCGAAGCAACGTCGGCGATCGCAGCGGCGGCATCGTCGCCCAGCAGGGGCACCTCCGCCAGCAGCGGCTCGCCGCCGGACGCGATCGCCTCCAGCATGCGGGCCACGTTGCCCAGCATCCGCAGGACGCTCTCGTGCTCGAAGAGGTCGGTGCTGTACAGGCAGTGGAAGTCGATCTCCTCGCCCGTGTCCACCGTGTCGATCTCGATGTCCAGCTTGGTGAACGCGGCGGGCGCGCCGGCCCCCTCCATCTCCAGCCCGGCGAAGCGCGGCGGGGGTCCGCCCGCCGCGGGACTGCTTCCCGCGCCCGGCTCCAGGTTGAAGATGACGGAGATCAGGGGCGGCTGCCCGGGACCCTTGCGGACCTCCAGCTTTTCGTACAGGCGGGCGTAGGAGAAGAACTCGTCCTCGAACGCGTCCAGCAGCCAGCCGCGCACCTCCTTCAGGAACTCCGCCATCCGCCGCGGGCCGTCCAGGCGGCTGCGGATGGGGAGCGCGTCCACGCAGTGCGCCACCACCGACTCCATCCCCGCCAGGGGACGGCCGGCGGAGGAGATGCCGATCACCAGGTCGTCCTGCCCGGCAATGCGGTGCATGGCGGCCAGCACGCCCGTGAGCAGGCTGGTGAAAAGGGTGACTCCCAGCTCGCGGCTGCGCTCGCGCAGGGCGTTGGCCAGGGGCGCCTCCAGCCGGAAGCGGGCCGTGTGGGCACGGTGCGTGGGGACCGTGGGCCGGGGGCGGTCCGTGGGCAGCACCAGCCGGCGCATGCCGCTGAACCGGCCCAGCCACTCCGCCTCCGCCCCCGCCGCCCCCGTGGTGTGCTCCGCCACGAGGGTGGCGTACTCGCCCAGCTGCATGGCCTCCGGCAGCCGCGGCGCGCGCCCCTGGGCGCGGGCGCGGTAGGCGATGTCCAGGTCGCGCTTCAGCAGGTCGATGGCCTGCCCGTCCGCGGCGATGTGATGGACGATGAACTGCAGCACCTGCCGGTCCGGGCCGCGGGCATGCAGGTGCACGCGGAACAGGGGCCCCTCCGCCAGGTCGAACACGCCGTGGGCCGCCTCGCGCAGCAGCCGCGCCACCCCCTCCACCCCGGGGTCCGCGTCGATGGCGGCGTCGTTCAGGTACAGGGGGACGGGGCCGCGCAGGGCGGGAAGCACGTGCAGCCGGTCCCCCGCGGGATCGAAGACGGCGCGCAGCCCCTCGTGGTGCGCCACCAGGTCGCCGAGCGCGGCGCGCAGGGCCTCCGGGTCCAGGTGGCCGCGGACGCCCACGACGAACTCCTGGTTGTACGCCCGCGACGCGTCGTCGCCGAACTGCGCGTGCGCCCACACGGCCCGCTGGGGCGCCGTCAGGGGATGGCTGCGCACGCCGGCCGGGGCGTCCGGCGCGGCGAACACCTTCAGCGCGGGCGCGCCGGCGGCGGGCGCCGTCCCCGCCTCCGCGACGGCCCCCGCCGTCTCCTTCGCCGGGGCGGACGCGCCGCCGCCGCCGGGCTTCTCCGGGAGGAACCCGCCCTCGCGCAGGGCCGCGATGCTCTCGCGCAGCGCCTGCACCATGCGGTCGCAGTCCTCGTCCGTGTGGGCGGTGCAAACGAAGCAGGCGCGCCCCTCCCACACGTAGATCCCCCGCTCCAGCATGTGGTAGAACAGGAGGTCCAGGTACTGTTCCTCCCGGTTCGGCACGAAGCGGAAGAACGAGGCGGAGTGCATGATGCGCAGGGGCACCCCCTCCTCCGCGAGCACGGCCCGCAGCCCCGCCACCAGGCGACTGGCCCGGGCGTGCAGCTCGTCGTACAGCGCCTGCCCGCGCTCGCGCAGGTGCAGCAGGACGGCGTGCGCCGCCGCCATCGTCACCGGGTGCTTGCAGAAGGTGCCGGCGAAGAAGGTCTGGTCCGCCGCCGGGTAGCTGTCGTCGCCGAAGCTCCACTGCCCGCCGTCGATGGTGTCCATCAGGTACGCCTTGCCGGCCACGACGCCGAGGGGGAAGCCGCCGCCGATCACCTTGCCGTAGGTGGCCAGGTCGGCCTCCACGCCCAGCCACCCCTGCGCGCCGCGCAGCTGCAGGCGCAGCCCCGTGATCATCTCGTCGAAGATGAGCACGGTGCCGGCGGCCGCCGTGATCTCGCGCACCTCGCGCAGGAACTCGCGGGGTTGGAACTCGGGGTCCGCCGTGCGCACGGGCTCCACCAGCACGGCGGCCAGCTCGCCCGCGTGCGCGCGAATCCACTCCAGGGCGTCCGGCGCGCCGTAGGGCAGCACCACCACGTCGTCCACCATCCCCTGCGGCGTCCCGGGAGAGGCGGGGCGCGAGGCGGCCCCGGCGGTCCTGGTGCCCCTGCGGGCCATGATCCCGTCGAAGCAGCCGTGGTACGAGCCCTCGAACAGGACGATCGTGTCGCGCCCCGTCACCGTCCGCGCGATGCGCAGCGCCGTCATCACCGCCTCGGAGCCGGTGTTGCAGAACGTGGCGCGTTCCATCCCCGTGAGCTCGCTGAACAGGGCGGCCACGGGCCCCGCCAGGTCCGACTGCGGGCCCGTGTGGTAGCCGCGGGCCAGCTGCGCCTCCACCGCCTGGACGACGAACGGCGGCCGGTGCCCGAAGAAGTGGACGCCGAAGCCGATGGTGAAGTCGATGTACTCGTTGCCGTCGATGTCCCACATCCGCGACCCCTGCGAGCGGTCGCCCACGATGGGGTACATCAGTTCCTTGGTGGCCAGCCGGAAGTTGAGCGAGGCCCGGTTGTCGGAGAGCACGGGGCGGCTGCGGGCCGCGTACTCCTTGGAGCGGCGGGTGCGCGCCGTGTAGCTGCGCACCAGGGACTGGAAGTGCCGCGCCTGCCGCTCCGTGAACCCGCCGTGCTGGTTCATGGTCTGCCGCACGGGGCGATGCGGGCCGTGCGCGGCCGGCGCGTCCGCCTCGGGGGCGGGCGCGGCGGGGACGCGGGCGGCCGGCAGGGGCGCGCCGCTC
>DASVWD010000168.1 GCA_036389795.1 Longimicrobium sp. | reverse complement strand
CGGGCGTTCGATCTCGCCGCGGGACCGCTCTTCCGCGCGGTGCTGCTGCGGGTGGATGCCGAGGATCACGTGCTGCTGCTCTCGATGCACCACATCGTCAGCGACGGGTGGAGCATGGGGGTGTTCTTCCGCGAGCTGTCGTCGCTGTACGGGGCATACCGCGAGGGCGGGGAGTCGCCGCTGGCGGAGCCGGCGGTGCAGTACGCCGACTACGCGGTGTGGCAGCGCGAGCAGCTGGCGGGCGAGGTGCTGGACCGGCAGCTCTCGTACTGGAAGGAGCAGCTGGCGGGCGCGCCGGAGCTGCTGGAGCTGCCGACGGACCATCCCCGCCCGGCGGTGCGGACCTACCAGGGCGCGACCGTTCCGGTGGAGTTCTCCCCCGAGCTGCTGGAGCGGCTGCAGGCGCTGGGGCGGAGCGAGGGCGCGACGCTCTACATGGTGCTGCTGGGCGCGTTCCAGGTGCTCCTGAGCCGGTACGGCGCGGGCGAGGACATGGTGGTGGGGAGCCCCATCGCCGGCCGCACGCGCGGGGAGGTGGAGGAGCTGATCGGCTTCTTCGTCAACATCCTGGTGCTGCGGACCGACCTCTCGGGCGACCCTTCGTTCCGCGAGGTGCTGCGGCGGGTGCGCGAGGTGACGCTGGGGGCGTACGAGAACCAGGAGGTGCCCTTCGAAAAGCTGGTGACCGAGCTGCAGCCGGAGCGCAGCTTGAGCCACTCGCCGCTCTTCCAGGTGATGTTCACGCTGCAGAACGCCAGGGACCCGGTAGGCGGGCTTCCGGGGTTGGAGGTCGGCGGATTGGGTGCGGCCATGGGGATCGCCAAGTTCGACCTTTTCCTGAGCGTGGACGCGACCCCCCAGGGGCTGCGCGGCGGACTGAACTACAGCACCGACCTCTTCGAGCGCGGCACGGTCGAACGGATGATCGGCCACCTGGAGCGGGTGCTGGGGCAGGTCGCGGGAGATCCCGCCCGGACCCTCTCCCGCCTGGAACTGCTGGGCGAGGCCGAGCGGTCGATGGTGCTGGAGGAGTGGAACCGGACGGAGCGGCCGTACCCGCGGGGCGTGTGCGTCCACGAGCTCTTCGCCGCGCAGGTGCGGGAGCGTCCCGATGCGGTGGCGATGGTCTGGGGCGAGGAGGAGCTGACGTACCGTGAGCTGGACGCGCGGGCGAACCAGCTGGCGCACCACCTGGTCCGGCTGGGCGTGGGACCCGATGCGCGCGTGGGCGTGCTGCTGGAGCGGAGCGCGGAGCTGATCGTCTCGATCCTGGCCGTGCTGAAGGCGGGCGGCGCTTACGTGCCGCTGGACCCGGGTTATCCGGCCGGGCGGCTGCGCCTGATGATGCGCGACAGCAGCGTTCGCGTGCTGCTCACCCGCAGCCACCTGCCGAAGGTGCTGGAGGCAGGTCAGCTGGACGTCGTCCACCTCGACCAGGCCGCCGCCGCGCTCGCGTCGGAGCCGGTCGAAGCGCCCCGCGACGGGGCGACGGCGGAGAACCTGGCGTACATCGTCTACACCAGCGGCAGCACCGGCCTCCCCAAGGGCATCATGGTGGGCCACCGCCAGGTGGTCCAGCTCGTCGTCGAGACCGACTACGTGCGGCTGTGCCCGGGCGACCGTGTCGCCCAGGCGTCGAACGCGAGCTTCGACGCGCTGACCTTCGAAGCGTGGGGCGCCCTCCTCAACGGAGCCACCCTGGTGGGGATCCCCCAGGACGTGCTCCTCTCCCCCATCGCCCTTCGCCGGGTGCTCCGCGAGCAGCGCGTCACCACGATCTTCCTGACGACCGCGCTGGTGAACCAGCTCTCGCACGAGGTGCCGGACATCTTCGCCCCGGTGCGCGAGGTGCTCTTCGGCGGCCAGGCCGTGGACGCCGACAGCGTGCGGCGGCTGATGAAGGCCGGCCGGCCGCGGCGGCTGCTGCACATGTACGGGCCCACGGAGACGACGACGTTCTGCCTGTACGAGGAGGTGGAGCACGTCGCGGAGGACGCGCTGACCGTTCCGCTGGGACACGCGACGGGGAACCAGCGGATCTACCTCCTCGATCCCGCCCTCAACCCGGTGCCGGTGGGCGTCCCGGGCGAGGCGTACGTGGGCGGCGGCGGCGTGGCGCGCGGCTACCTGGAGCGCCCCGGGCTGACGGCGGAGCGCTTCCTTCCCGACCCGTTCTCCGCGGAGCCGGGTGCGCGGATGTACGGCACGGGCGACCGGATGCGGTGGCGCGGGGAGAGGAAGCTGGAGTTCATCGGCCGGCTCGACGAGCAGGCGAAGATCCGGGGCTTCCGAATCGAGCCGGCGGAGGTGGAGAGCGCGCTGTCGGCGCACCCGGCGGTGCGCGAGGCGCGGGTGGTCGTGCGCGAGGACCGGCCGGGCGACCGGCGGCTGGTGGCGTACGTGGTGGGCGAGGTGGAGGCGGAGGAGGTGCGTGCGTTCCTCCGGGGAAGCCTGCCGGAGTACATGGTGCCGGCCGCCGTCGTGGCCCTGGAGCGCCTCCCCCTGACGCCGAACGGGAAGGTGGATCGGCGGGCGCTGCCGGTGCCGGAGTACGGATCGGCGGAAGACCGGTACGTGGCGCCGCGGACGCCGTTGGAGGAGGTGCTGGCGGGGATCTGGGCCGAGGTGCTGCGCCTGGAGCGGGTGGGGGTGGGGGAGAACTTCTTCGAGCTGGGCGGGCACTCGCTGCTGGCCACGCGGGTGGTCTCGCGCATCCGGGCCGTGTTCGGGGTGGAGCTGCCGCTGCGGGCGCTGTTCGAGGGGCCGACGACCGCGGAGATGGCCGCGCGCGTGGAGGAGATGCGGCGGGCGGATCTGCCGGTGCTTCCGCCGGTGGTGCCGGTGGAGCGCACGGGGGCGCTGCCGCTCTCCTTCGCGCAGGAGCGGCTCTGGTTCATCGACCGGCTGGAGCCCGGAAGCGCCGTCTACAACATCCCCATGGCATGGCGCCTGGGCGGTGCGCTGGACGGGGCGGCGCTGGAGCGGAGCCTGAGCGAGATCGTCCGGCGTCACGAGTCGCTGCGGACGGTTTTCACGGAGGTGGACGGCTCGCCGGTGCAGGTGGTGGCGCCCTTCGGCGGGTTCGCCCTGCCGGTGGAGGACCTGTCGGAGTGGAGGGAGGCGGATCGGGAGGCGGAGGTCCGGCGGCGCGCCGGCGAGGAGGCGGGGCGGCCGTTCGACCTCTCGGCGGGACCGCTCTTCCGCGCGGCGCTGCTGCGGCTGGGCGCCGAGGATCACGTGCTGCTGCTCTCGATGCACCACGTCGTCAGCGACGGGTGGAGCCTGGGGGTGTTCTTCCGCGAGCTGTCGTCGCTGTACGCGGCGTACCGCGAGGGGCGTGAGTCGCCGCTCCCCGAGCTGGCGGTGCAGTACGCCGACTACGCGGTGTGGCAGCGCGAGCAGCTGGAAGGCGAGGTGCTGGATCGGCAGCTCTCGTACTGGAAGGAGCAGCTGTCCGGCGCGCCGGAGCTGCTGGAGCTGCCCACGGACCGTTCCCGCCCGACGGTGCGGACGTACCAGGGCGCGACCGTTCCGGTGAGCTTCTCTCCGGAACTGCTGGAGCGGTTGCAGGCGCTCGGGCGGAGCGAGGGGGCGACGCTGTACATGACGCTGCTGAGCGCCTTCCAGGTGCTGCTCTCGAAGTACGGCGGGGGCGAGGACATCGTCGTGGGCAGCCCGGTCGCCGGACGCACGCGCCGGGAGGTGGAGGAGCTGATCGGCTTCTTCGTCAACACCCTGGTGCTGCGGACCGACCTCTCGGGAGATCCGTCTTTCCGGGAAACCCTGCGGCGGGTGCGGGATGTCACGCTGGGTGCGTACGAGAACCAGGAGGTGCCCTTCGAGCGCCTGGTGGAGGAGCTGAAGCCGGAGCGGTCGCTGAGCCACTCGCCGGTCTTCCAGGTGATGTTCACGCTGCAGAACGCCGGGGGCGGGGGCGGGGGAGCCCCTCTTCCGGGGCTGACGGTCGGCGGAGTCGGAGCGCAGCTCGAGAGCGCCAAGTTCGATCTCTCCCTGACGCTTGGGGCGACCGCCCACGGCCTGCGTGGCGGACTGAACTACAGCACGGACCTCTTCGAGCCGGGCACCATCGAGCGCATGGTGGGGCATCTGGAGCGGGTGCTGGAGCAGGTCGCCTCCGATGCGGACGTGCGGCTTTCGCAACTGGAACTGCTCGACGAGGCGGAGCGCGCGCTCGTCCTGGAGGAGTGGAACCGGACGGCGGCCGAGTTTCCGGCGGACCGATGCATCCACGAGCTCTTCGAGGCGCAGGCGGCGCGCACGCCGGGGGCGGTGGCCGTCGCCTTCGAAGGTGATTCGCTTGCCTATCGCGATCTGAACGAGGCTGCCAACCGTCTGGCGCATCACCTCATCCGCCGCGGGGTGGGGCCCGAGGTGCGGGTGGGGATCTGCCTGGAGCGGAGCCTGGAGATGGTCATCGCCATCGTGGCCGTGCTCAAGGCGGGCGGGGCATACGTCCCGCTGGACCCGGGCTATCCGCCGGAGCGGCTGGCGTACATGCTGGAGGATTCGGGCGTGGCCGTGCTGCTCATCCAGGAGCGGCTGCGCGGCATCCTCCCCGCTTCCACAGTGCCGACGCTGGCCGTGGACGCCGCGTGGGATCTTGTCGCGCGGGAGAGCGCGGAGAACCTCGCGCCCGCCGTGACGCCGTCGAACGTGGCGTACGTCATCTACACCTCCGGCTCCACCGGCCGGCCCAAGGGGGTGATGAACCAGCACCGCGGCGTGGTGAACCGGCTGTGGTGGATGCAGGCGGAGTACGGCATCGGCGCCGGCGACGTGGTGCTTCAGAAGACGCCGTTCTCGTTCGACGTGTCGGTGTGGGAGTTCTTCTGGCCGCTGCAGCAGGGCGCCACCCTGGTGATGGCGCGGCCGGACGGGCACCGCGACCCGCTGTACCTGCAGGAGGTGATCGAGCGGCGCGGGGTGACCACGCTGCACTTTGTCCCCTCCATGCTGCAGCCGTTCGTGGAGGCGGTGGAGGCGGGCCGCTGCGGCTCGTTGCGCCGCGTCATCTGCAGCGGCGAGGCGCTGCCGCCGGCGCTGGTGCGGCGCTTCTACGACCGCTTCGCCGGCCCGGTGGTGCTCACCAACCTCTACGGCCCCACCGAGGCGGCCGTGGACGTGAGCTGCTGGGCGTGCGCGCGCGAAGACGCCGCCGACGTGGTGCCCATCGGCCGCCCCGTCTGGAACACGCGGCTGTACGTGCTGGATGCGGCGCTCAAGCCTGTCCCCGTGGGCGTGCCGGGCGAGCTGTACATCGGCGGCGTGCAGGTGGCGCGCGGCTATCTGGGCCGCTCCGCGATGACGGCGGAGCGCTTCGTCCCCGATCCGTTCTCGGCGCAAGGCGGCGCACGCCTGTACCGCACGGGCGACCGGGCACGGTGGCGGGCGGACGGCGCCATCGAGTACCTGGGGCGGCTGGACTTCCAGGTGAAGGTGCGCGGCTTCCGCATCGAGCTGGGCGAGATCGAGGGCGTGCTGCGGCGGAGCGAGGGAGTCGTCGACTGCGTGGTGATGGCGCGCGCGGATGCGGGCGAGCAGCGGCTGGTGGCGTACGTGGTGGGCGGCGTGGATGCGGGCGTGCTGCGTGAGCACCTGCGCCGGGAGCTCCCGGATTACATGGTGCCGGCGGTGTACGTGGTGCTGGAGCGGCTGCCGCTGACCGCGAACGGCAAGCTGGACCGCAAGGCGCTGCCGGCGCCGGAGGGGGATGCGAACGCGCGCCGGAGCTACGAGGCACCGCGGGGAGAGGTGGAGGCGGCGCTCGCCGAAATCTGGGCAGAGGTGCTGGGGGTAGGGCAGGTGGGGCGGTGGGACCACTTCTTCGAGCTGGGCGGGCACTCGCTCCTGGCGATCAAGCTGATCGAGCGGATGCGGCGCTCGGGGCTGTACACGGACGTGCGGGCACTGTTCACCGCGCCGGTGCTAGCCGAGCTGGCACAGGCCGTGGGCCGGGTGTCGTCCGACATCGAGGTCCCCGCCAACGGGATCCCGGAGGGGTGCGGGGCCATCACGCCGGAGATGCTGACGCTGGTGGAGCTTAGCCAGCCGGAGATCGACCGGATCGTGGGGTTGGTGCCGGGCGGAGCCGCGAACGTGCAGGACATCTACCCGCTGGCCCCGCTGCAGGAGGGGATCCACTTCCACCATCTGCTGTCGCAGGAGGGGGATCCCTACCTGACGCCGATGGTGACCGAGTTCGACACCCGCGCTCGCCTGGAGCAGTACCTGGGGGCACTGCAGGCGGTGATCGACCGCCACGACATCCTGCGCACTGCCGTGGCCTGGGAGGGGCTGCGCGAGCCGGTGCAGGTCGTCTGGCGGAACGCGCCGTTGCCCGTGGAGGAGGTGGAGCTGGAGGCAGGGGATACGCCGGAGCAGCAGTTGTGGCGGCGCTACAACCCTCGGCACTACCGGATGGACCTGACGCGGGCGCCGCTGCGGCGTGCGTGCATCGCCGAGGACCGCGCGCGTGGTCGGTGGCTGCTGCTGATGCTCATGCACCACCTGACGAGCGACCACGAGTCGCTGGAGGTGCAGCGGGAGGAGATTGCGGCGCACCTGCTGGGTCGCGAGTCGGAGCTGCCGGCGCCGCTGCCGTTCCGCAACTACGTGGCGCAGGCGCGCCTGGGGGTGAGCCGGGAGGAGCACGAGCGGTTCTTCCACGGGATGCTGGGGGACGTGGAGGAGCCGACGGCGCCGTACGGGCTGCTGGACGTGTTGGGGGAGGGACATGGGATCGGGGAGGCGCGGCTACCGGTGGCGGGCGACCTGGGCGCACGGCTGCGCCGCCGGGCGCGGGCGCTGGGGGTGAGCGCGGCGAGCCTGTGCCACCTGGCGTGGGCGCAGGTGCTGGCGCGGCTGAGCGGCCGGCGGGACGTGGTCTTCGGGACGCTGCTCTTCGGCCGCATGCAGGGCGGGGAGGGCGTGGACCGGGTGATGGGCCTGTTCATCAACACGCTGCCGGTGCGGATCGGGGTGGGAGAGGAGGGGGTCGAGGCGGCGGTGCGGCGCACGCACGTGCTGCTGGCGGAGCTGCTGCGGCACGAGCACGCCTCGCTGCCGCTGGCGCAGCGCTGCAGCGGCGTGGCGGCGCCCGCGCCGCTGTTCACCTCGCTGCTGAACTATCGCTACAGCGGCGCGACGAGTCGTTCGAAGCAGGCGGGGCCGGGGCAGCCGGGCGAGGGAGTGCGGGAGATTGGCGCACAGGAGCGGACGAACTACCCCGTGGTGCTCTCGGTGGACGACCTGGGGGAGGGATTCGCGCTGTCGGCGCAGGTGGCGGCCCCCGCGGACGCGAGGCAGGTGTGCCGGATGATGCACACGGCACTGGAGCGGCTGGTCGAGGCGCTGGAGGCCACTCCCAGGCGGGCGGTCGGGAGCCTCGACGTGCTGCCGGAGGCGGAGTGCCGCATGGTGGTGGAGGAGTGGAACCGCACGGAGCGGCCGTACCCGCGGGACGTGTGCATCCACGAGCTCTTCGAGGCGCAGGTGCGGGAGCGGCCCGGTGCCGCGGCGCTGGTCTGGGGCGATGAGTCGCTGACCTACCGGGAGCTGGACGCGCGGGCCAACCGGCTGGCGAACCACCTCGTACGGCTGGGCGTGGGACCGGACGCGCGGGTGGGCGTGCTGCTGGAGCGGAGCGCGGAGCTGATCGTCTCGATCCTGGCCGTGCTCAAGGCGGGCGGCTGCTACGTGCCTCTGGACCCGGGCTATCCCCCCGAGCGGCTGCGCATGATGCTCGCCGACAGCAGCGTTCGCGTGCTGCTCAGCCGCGGCGGCCTGGCGGGGGAGGTGGAGGCCGGCGGACTGGCCGTCGTCCACCTCGACCAGGCCGCCGACGCGCTCGCGGCGGAGCCGGCGGAGGCGCCGCGCGGCGGCGCGACGGCGGAGAACCTGGCGTACATCGTCTACACCAGCGGGAGCACGGGGAAGCCCAAGGGCGTGATGGTGGCCCACCGCCATGTCGTCCAGCTCGTCGTCGAAACCGACTACGTCCAGATCCGTCCCGGCGACCGCATCGCGCAGGCGTCGAACGCCGCCTTCGACGCCCTGACGTTTGAGACCTGGGGGGCGTTCCTCAATGGCGCGACCCTGGTGGGGATCCCCCTCGCAGTCCTCCTCTCGCCCCCCGCGCTGTACAGGATGCTGCGCGAGGAGCGCATCACCACGCTCTATCAGACCACGGCGCTGCTCAACCAGCTGTCGCGCGAGCAGCCGGACATCTTCGCGCCGCTGCGCGACGTGCTCTTCGGCGGCCAGGCGGTCGATGCCGACAGCGTGCGGCGGCTGCTGAAGGCCGGCGGCCCCGAGCGCCTGCTGCACATGTACGGGCCCACCGAGACGACCGCCTGGTGCTCGTGGGAGCAGGTGGAGCACGTCGCGGAGGATGCGCTGACGGTCTCCGTGGGGCGGGCCACGGGGAACCAGCGGATCTATCTCCTCGATGCCGCGTTGAACCCGGTGCCGGTGGGGGTGCCGGGCGAGGCGTACGTGGGCGGCGATGGGGTGGTGCGCGGCTACCTGGATCGTCCGGGGCTGACGGCGGAGCGCTTCCTCCCCGATCCGTTCGCCGTGGAGCCGGGTGCGCGCATGTACCGCACCGGTGACCGGCTGCGCTGGAAGGCGGACGGGCGGCTGGAGTTCATCGGCCGGGTGGACGAGCAGGTCAAGGTGCGCGGCTTCCGGATCGAGCCGGGGGAAATCGAGGCGACGCTGACCGCCCACGCCGACGTCCACGAGGCCCGCGTGATCGTGCGGGAGGACGAGCCCGGCGAGCAGCGGCTGGTGGCGTACATCGTCGGAAAGGCGCACGCGGACACGCTGCGCGAGCACCTGCGGCTGTCGCTGCCGGAGTACATGGTGCCGAGCGCGTTCGTGGCGCTGGAGCGCATCCCGTTGACGCCCAACGGCAAGCTGGACGTGAAGGCGCTCCCCGCGCCGGAGCTCGGGCCGGCGGAGAAGTACGTGGCGCCGCGCACCCCCGTGGAGGAGGTGTTGGCGGAGATCTGGGCGGAAGTGCTGCGCCTGGAGCGGGTGGGGGTGCGGGACAGCTTTTTCGAGCTGGGCGGGCACTCCCTGCTGGCAATCCGGGTGGTCTCGCGCATCCGCGAGGTGTTCTCGGTGGAGCTGCCGCTGCGCGCGCTCTTCGAGGGGCCCACGGTGGCGGAGCTGGCGGTGCCCGTGGAGGAGCTGCGCCGCGCGGAGCTGCCGGTGCTCCCGCCGGTGGTGCCGGTGGAGCGCACGGGTGCGCTGCGGCTGTCGTTCGCGCAGGAGCGGCTCTGGTTCCTGGACCGCCTGGAGCCGGGGAGCACCACCTACAACATCTTCGGGGCACGGCGCCTGGGGGGTGTGCTGGACGAGACGGCCCTGGAGCGGAGCTTTAGCGAAATCGTCCGGCGGCACGAGTCGCTGCGTACCACCTTCCGGGAGGTGAATGGCTCCCCGGTGCAGGTGGTCGCGCCCTTCGAGGGGTTCTCCCTGGCGGTGGAAGACCTGTCGGGCTTGAGCGAGGCGGATCGCGAGGCGGCGGTCGGGCGGCGTGCCGGGGAAGAGGCGCGGCGGCCCTTCGACCTCTCGACTGGGCCGCTCTTCCGTGCGGCGCTGCTGCGGCTGGGCGCCGAAGATCGCGTGCTGCTGCTCGGGATGCACCACATCGTCAGCGACGGGTGGAGCATGGGGGTGCTCTTCCGGGAGCTGTCGTCGCTGTACGCGGCGTACCGCGAGGGGCGTGAGTCTCCGCTCCCCGAGCTGCCGGTGCAGTACGCCGACTACGCGGTGTGGCAGCGGGAGCAGCTGACGGGCGAGGTGCTGGATCGGCAGCTGGCCTACTGGAAGGAGCGGCTGGCGGGCGTGCCGGAGCTGCTGGAGCTGCCCACCGACCATCCCCGCCCGGCGGTGCAGACGTACCGGGGCGCGACGGTCCCGGTGGCGCTCTCCCGGGAGCTGCTGGAGCGGCTGCAGGCGCTGGCACGGAGCGAGGGCGCGACGCTGTACATGACGCTGCTGGGCGCCTTCCAGGTGCTCCTCTCGAAGTACGCCGGGAGCGAGGACGTGGTGGTGGGAAGCCCGATCGCCGGGCGCGCGCGCGGGGAGGTGGAGGCGCTGATCGGCTTCTTCCTCAACACCCTGGCGCTGCGGACCGATCTCTCGGGAAACCCGAGCTTCCGGGAGGTGCTGGGTCGGGTGCGGGAGGCGACGCTGGGCGCGTACGCGCACCAGGAGGTGCCCTTCGAGAAGCTGGTGGCCGAGCTGCAGCCGGAGCGGTCCTTGAGCCACGCGCCTTTCTTCCAGGTGTGGTTCACCCTGCTGAACGCCGAGGGTGGGGGCGGGGGAGTCGCTCTTCCGGGGCTGGAGGTGAGCGGAGTCGGTTCGGAACTCGGGACCGCCCAGTTCGATCTCTCCCTGATACTCACGGCGACCCCCCAAGGCCTGCTTGGCGGGCTGAACTACGGCACGGACCTCTTCGAGCGCGGCACCGTCGAGCGGATGCTCGGCCACCTGGAGCGGGTGCTGGAGCAGGTCGCCGCCGACGCGGACGTGCGGCTTTCTCGGCTGGAGCTGCTCGGTGAGGCGGAGCGCCGGCAGGTGGTGGAGGAGTGGAACCGCACGGACGCGGCGTATCCGGCGGACCGGTGCATCCACGAACTGTTCGAGGCGCAGGCGGCGCGGGCGCCGGGGGCGGTGGCCGTGCGCTTCGAGGGCGAGTCGCTCACCTACGGCGAGCTGAACGAGCGCGCGAACCGGCTGGCGCACTCCCTCGTCCGCTTGGGCGTAGGCCCCGAGGTGCGCGTGGGGCTCTGCCTGGAGCGGAGCATGGAGATGGTGGTCGCCATCCTGGCGGTGCTCAAGGCCGGGGGCGCGTACGTGCCCCTGGACCCCGGCTACCCGGCCGAGCGGCTGGCGTTCACGCTGTCGGATGCCGGCGTACCCGTCGTGCTGGTGCAGGAGTCGGTGCGCGCCGTCCTGCCCGCGGTCGACGGGGTGGAGATCGTCAGCCTCGACGGCCTGTCGGAGCAGCTTGCGGCGGAGAGCGCGGAAAATCCGCGGAGTGGTGCCACGTCGGAGAGCCTGGCGTACGTCATCTACACCTCCGGCTCCACCGGCCGTCCCAAGGGAGTGCTGATCGCGCACCGCAACGTGGCGCGGCTCTTCGCGGCCACCGAGGCCGG
Source organism: Longimicrobium sp. (assembly GCA_036389795.1). Lineage (NCBI taxonomy): Bacteria > Pseudomonadati > Gemmatimonadota > Longimicrobiia > Longimicrobiales > Longimicrobiaceae > Longimicrobium > Longimicrobium sp. The sequence goes on along the minus strand of DASVWD010000168.1, from coordinate 3,344 downwards.
GTTCGGCTTCGGCGAAAGCGACGTGTGGACGCTCTTCCACTCGTACGCCTTCGACTTCTCGGTCTGGGAGCTGTGGGGCGCGCTGCTCTACGGCGGACGGCTGGTCGTCGTCCCCTGGTCGGTGTCGCGCGACCCGGCCGCCTTCCGCAAGCTCCTGGCGCGCGAGCGCGTCACCGTGCTGAGCCAGACCCCGTCGGCGTTCCGCGCGCTGGCGGAGGTGGACGAAGGCGAGGCCGAGCCGCTGCAGGCGCTGCGGACGGTCGTCTTTGGCGGCGAGGCGCTGCAGTACGAAAGCCTGCGCGGCTGGCTGGACCGCTACGGGCCCAGGCGTCCGCGGCTGGTCAACATGTACGGCATCACGGAGACGACGGTCCACGTCACCTGGCACACCGTCACCGGGCGCGAGCTGAAGGACGCGGCCGCGGGGAGCGGCGTGGGGAAGGCGATCCCCGACCTGCGCGCGTACGTGCTGGACCCGGCCGGGAATCCATCTCCCCTGGGCGTCCCCGGCGAGCTGTACGTGGGCGGGGCGGGACTGGCGCGCGGCTACCTGGGCCGGCCGGGGCTGACGGCGCAGCGCTTCGTCCCCGATCCGTTCTCGGGTGAAGCGGGCGCGCTGCTGTACCGCTCGGGCGACCGGGCGCGGTGGAAGGCGGACGGGACGCTGGAGTACCTGGGCCGCATCGACCAGCAGGTGAAGATCCGCGGCTTCCGCATCGAGCTGGGGGAGATCGAGTCGGTCCTGCTGGCGCACCCCGGCGTGGCTTCGGCCGCGGTGATCGTGCGCGGCGAGGGGCGCGACACGGAGCTGGTGGCGTACGTGGTGGCCGCGGGGAGGGCGCCGTCGCCCGCGGAACTGCGCGACGCGCTCAAGCGGCATCTCCCCGACTACATGGTGCCGGCGGCGTTCGTCCCGCTGGAGCGGCTGCCGCTGACCGCGAACGGGAAGCTCGACCGTAAAGCGCTCCCCGCGCCCGAGGCCGCCGCGGCGGGGGCGGAGGACGGGTACGTCGCCCCGCGCACGCCGGTGGAGGAGGTGCTGGCGGCGATCTGGTGCGAGGTGCTGCGCCTGGAGCGCGTGGGCGCCGAGGACGACTTCTTCGCGGTGGGCGGCCACTCGCTGCGCGCCACGCAGGTGGCGGCGCGCGTCCGGGACGTGTTCGCCATCGAGCTGCCGCTGCGCGCGCTGTTCGAGGCGCCGGTGCTGGCGGACCTGGCCGCGCGGGTGGAGGAGATCCGCCGCGCCGGGGTGCCGGTGCTCCCCCCGGTGCTCCCGGTGGACCGCACGGGGCCGCTGCCGCTGTCGTTCGCGCAGGAGCGGCTCTGGTTCATCCACCGGCTGGAGCCGGGGAGCGCCGCTTACAACATGCCCGTGGTGCGGCGCCTGGGCGGAGCCCTGGACGAGCCGGCGCTGGAGCGCGCGCTGGGCGAGATCGTCTGGCGGCACGAGTCGCTGCGTACCACCTTCGCGGAGGTGGACGGCACCCCCGTGCAGGTGGTGGCGCCCTTCCGCGGATTCGCCCTGCCGGTGGAGGACCTCTCGGGATTGAGCGAAGCGGATCGAGAGGCGGCGGTCAGGCGGCGCGTTCAGGAGGAGGCGCAGCGAGCATTCGACCTCTCGGCGGGACCGCTCTTCCGCGCGGCGCTGCTGCGGCTGGGCGAGGAAGACCACGTGCTTCTTCTGTCGATGCACCACATCGTCAGCGACGGGTGGAGCACGGGGGTGCTCTTCCGTGAGCTGTCCATCCTCTACCAGGCGTACCGCGACGGCGGCGAGTCGCCCCTGCCGGAGCTGCCGGTGCAGTACGGCGACCACGCCGTGTGGCAGCGCCGCCATCTGCAGGGCGAGGCGCTGGAGCGGCAGGTGGCGTGGTGGAAGGAGCGGCTGGCCGGCGCGCCGGAGCTGCTGGAACTGCCCACGGACCACCCGCGGCCCGCCGTGCAGGCGTACCGCGGGGCGTACGAGCCCATCCGCGTGGGCGCCGAGCTGCTGGAGCGGCTGCAGACCCTCGGGCGCGGCGAGGGCGCCACGCTGTTCATGGTGCTCACGGGCGCCTTCCAGGTGCTGCTGTCGAAGTACAGCGGCAGCGAGGACCTGGTGGTGGGCACCACCATCGCCGGGCGAACGCGCGGCGAACTGGAGGGGCTGATCGGCCTGTTCATGAACACGCTGGTGCTGCGCACGGACCTGTCCGGCCAGCCCACCTTCCGCGAGGTGCTGCGGCGGGTGCGGGAGATGACGCTGGGCGCGTACGAGCACCAGGAGCTGCCCTTCGAGCGGCTGGTGGAGGAGCTGCGGCCGGAGCGGTCGCTGGGCCACTCGCCCCTCATCCAGGTGCTCATCGAGCTGCTCGCCCTCGACGGCCAGGGGGGCGGCGGAGGGCTCCCGGGGCTGGAGACCCGCGGCCTTGGCGCCGAGGTGAAGACGGCCAAGTTCGACCTGACCGTAGGCATGGCCATCACCCCCCACGGCCTCGCGGGCGGCGTGATCTACAACACGGACCTGTTCGAGCGCGGCACCGTCCGCGCCCTGGTGGAGCACCTGGTGCGCGTGCTGGAGCAGGTCTCGGCCGATCCCGACCAGCGCATCTCCCGCCTGCGGCTCATGAGCCCGAGCGAGCGGGACCGGGTGGTGGGATGGAACCGCACGACGGCCAGGTACCCGGCGGAGCGCTGCATCCACCAGTGGATCGAGGTCCAGGCCGCCCGCACGCCGGACGCCCCCGCCGTCCTGTTCGGCGAGGAGCGGATGACCTTCGGGGAGCTGGACGCGCGGGCCAATCGCATCGCCCGCCACCTCGCGGGACTGGGGGTGGGGCTGGAGACGCGGGTGGGGGTGTGCCTGGAGCGCGGGCTGGACATGATGCCCGCCATCCTGGGGGTGATGAAGGCCGGCGGGGCGTACGTGCCCATCGACCCGTCCCACCCCGCGGAGCGGATGTCGTACGTGCTGGAGGACTCCGGCGTGCGCGTGCTGCTCACCCAGGCGGGGCTGCGCGACCGCGTCCCCGCGGCGGAGGGCATCGCCGTGGTGTGCCTGGACGGCGAGCGGGCGCGGATCGAGGCGGAGAGCGCGGCGCCCCTGGAGAGCGGGGTCACGAGCGAGAACCTCTGCTACGTCATCTACACTTCGGGATCGACCGGCCGGCCCAAGGGCGTGGCCATGCACCACCGCGGGGTGAGCAACTACATCCACTGGGGCATCCGCCACTACGGGGCGGACGCGGGGAGCGGCGCGCCCGTCTTCTCGTCCATGGCGGTGGACCTCACCATCACCAACCTGCTGCCGCTGTTCTGCGGCCACCCGGTGCACTTCCTCCCCGAGGAGAACGCCGTCGAGGCGC
>DASVWD010000167.1 GCA_036389795.1 Longimicrobium sp. | reverse complement strand
GTCTCACACAGAGGGCACAGAGAACACAGAGGAACAGCGGAGAGATTGAAGTTCTCTCCGTGTCCTCCGTGTCCTCTGTGTGATGCCAATCTGTTTCTCGCGAACCAGAACAATGCTCGGAAACGTGGTATCACACGGAGTCAACGGAGTTAACGGAGAACTGCGGGATCCTCTGTTGACTCCGTTGACTCCGTGTGAGTCCCCTTCCGCGGATAAACTCCGCGGAAGATGTCAGGATCATTAAAAGACGCGAGCCCCACCGCCTGGAAGGACGATGGGGCTCGCGAGTGCCGGGAGCGGGACTCGAACCCGCACGGGCCGAAGCCCGAGAGATTTTAAGTCTCTTGTGTCTACCGATTTCACCATCCCGGCGGGAACGGACGACGAAAGATAAACGGCTCCGGCGGAGCGGTCCACCTTCCGGAGTGCGAAGAGCGAGGTGCGAGGTGCGAGGTGCGCGATCGCCCTCAGGAGCCGCCGGCGGCGTCGATCGCCTCGCGGAGGCGGCGGAGGTTCTCGGCGACGGAGGCCTTCGCGTTGTACACCGCCGAGCCCGCGACGAGCGCCGTGGCCCCGGCGCGCACCACCTCGCCGACGGTGTCGGGCGCCACGCCGCCGTCCACCTCCAGTTCCACGTGCGAGAGCCCCCGCTCGTCGAGCATGCGGCGCAGCCTGGCGACCTTCGCCGTGCTGGTGGGGATGTACGACTGCCCGCCGAAGCCGGGGTTCACCGACATCACCAGCACCAGGTCCACGTAGGGGAGGATCTCGGCGAGCGCCTCGGCCGGCGTGGCGGGGTTCAGGGTGACGCCCGGCTTCACCCCCAGCTCGCGGATCGCCTGCACGGTGCGGTGCAGGTGGGGGCTGGTCTCCACGTGCACCGTCAGGTAGTCGGCGCCGGCCTTCGCGAACGCCTCCAGGTAGCGCTCCGGCTTCTCGATCATCAGGTGCACGTCGATCGGCAGCCCGGTCGAGCGCTTCGCCGCGGCGGCGACCAGCGGGCCGATGGTGAGGTTGGGGACGAAGTGCCCGTCCATCACGTCGACGTGGATCCAGTCGGCGCCGCCCGTCTCGGCCTCGCGGACCTGCTCGCCCAGGCGGGTGAAGTCGGCGGAGAGGATGGAGGGCGCGATCTTCACCCGGCTCACCGCGCGGCTCCCGCGTGCCGCACCTCCACCCCGTCCTCGCGCGCGATCACGGCCGCCGTGGCCATCCCCAGGAAGAGCCCCGTCTCCAGGACGCCCGCGCGGCGCGAGAGGGTGGCCTCCAGCGCCTTCGGGTCGGCGATGCCGTCGGGGAAGCGGCAGTCGAGGATGTGGTGCCCGCCGTCGGTGACGAACGGCGCGCCGTCCCCGCCCCGGCGCAGCACGGGCTCGGCGCCGATGAAGCGCAGGAAGCGCTCGAGCACCGGCTCGCCGTAGGGGTCCACCTCCACGGGAAGCGGCGCGCGCGTCCCCAGGCGCTCCACCACCTTCGAGGCGTCGGCCACGATCACCAGCGCCTCGCTGGCCGAGGCCACGATCTTCTCGCGCAGGAGCGCGCCGCCCAGGCCCTTGATCAGGTTGAGCTGCGGGTCCACCTCGTCGGCGCCGTCGACGGTGAGGTCGAGCTGCGGCTGCTCGGCGAGGGTGGCCAGGGGGATCCCCAGCCGGCGGGCGCGCTGCTCGGTGTCGACCGAGGTGGGCACCCCCACGATGGCCTGCCACTCGCCCGCGGCGCGCCGCTCGGCGATCACGTCCAGGAGGTGGCGCACCGTGGAGCCGGTGCCGAGCCCCAGCACCATCCCGTCGTCGATCCACTCGGCGGCCGCCTCCGCCGCCCTGCGCTTGAGCGCCTCGGCCCCGCTTCGTTGCGCGTCCATGCCCGTGCCGGTCGGGGGTGGGTTGAGTGAGCGGGGGACATCTTAAACGGCGAGTGCGAAAGTGCGAAAGTGCGTGAGTGCGAAGGTACGGAGTACGGAGTACGAGGTACGGAGGAAGCCGGGCGCGGGCAGCGGCGGTCTTCCGTCGCACTTCGCACTTCGCACGTCGCACTTCGCACTAAAAACGAGGGGGCGCCCCGAAGGACGCCCCCCTTCCTGCTCCAGCCCGTGCGGTGCCGCGTCAGCCGCGGACGCCGCCCGTCTTCACCACGTACTGGTACGGCTGGAACTCGCACCCCGGACGCACCGGCAGGTAGATCACGTCCGGACTGCCCGTCGCACCCGTCT
>DASVWD010000166.1 GCA_036389795.1 Longimicrobium sp. | reverse complement strand
GTGGCCGCTCTGCGACGAAGCGCTGGTCAACGAGTCGTTCGACTCCATTGAGGAGTTGGAGACCCGGCTGGGAGAGCGCTGCTGCGTGCTCTCCGATCAGCCCGAACTCCTCCGCTCGGCCACCTTCTTCCATTGGTGGCCGGACTCATGATTCCAGAACTTTTCCCTGAAAAATGGTATGACGCTCGAACCCGACCCGCAGATCCTTCAGTCGCCGCCAAGCATTCGTGCGATGGAAATGTTGGGCGCGCGGCTCCTTCAGGATGACAGCGTTTTCGTCCTGGGGGTCTCTCCGCTGCCTCATCACACCAAAGCAAAACGCTGTCATCCTGAGGGCGCATGCGCCGAAGCCGCGTCTGCGCTGACGTTTGTGCGCCCGAAGGATCTGCGGGTGGGGACTGCGCGAAGGGCTGGCTGACGCTCGAACCCGACCCGCAGATCCTTCAGTCGCCGCCAGGCAACCGTGCGGTGGGATGGTTGGGTGCAGCGGCTCCTTCAGGATGACAGCGTTTTTGGTTTTCGGGTGATGGGATTCGTATCTCCGCCGTTACGGCACCCTCGCGCCGCCTTCGATCCAGCCGCGCAGCACCTCGCGCTCCTCGTCGGTGATGAACGTCTTGTTGGCGGGGGGCATGGTGCGGCTCACCACCGCGCGCTCCAGGATGCGGTCGGCGCGGGCGCGGATCTGCTCGGGGGTGTCGAACATCACGCCGGCGGGGGCCGGGCCGAAGGTGCGGTCCGCCGGGCTGGCGGAGTGGCAGACGGCGCAGCGCTTGAGGATGACGGCGTGCGCCCGGTCGAAGGTGACCGCGCCGGCGGCGACGGGGGCGCGCCCGGCCGGCGTGGCGCCCGTCGCGCCCGGGCGGGCGGCGATCAGGTAGAGGGCGGCCACGGCGGTGGCCATGGTGGCCGCCAGCGCCGGCTTCCAGGCGCGGTAGGTGAAGCGGACGTTCAGCAGGTGGCGAACCCCCGCGCCGGCCAGGAGGATGACCGCCAGCAGGAGCCAGTTGAGCGGGTGGCCGTAGATCCCGGGGAAGTGGCTGATCAGCATCAGCGCGATCACCGGGAACGTCATGTAGTTGTTGTGGATGGAGCGCAGCTTGGCGCGCGCGGCGAGCGCCGCGTCGGGCGGCTCGCCCGCCTCCGCCGCGGCCACCTGCTGGCGCTGCGCGGGCACGATCTTCCGGAAGACGTTGCCGGCCATCAGCGTGCCGAGCACCGCCCCCACGTGCAGGAGCGCCGCGCGCCCGCTGAACACGCGCGTGAGCCCGTACCCGAGCCCCACCACCAGCGCGAACGAGACCGCGGCGCCCACGGCCGCCGGCCAGCGGGGGAGCACGTACGTCCACAGCACCTCGTACGCGAGCCACGCGCCCACCAGCACGCCGACCCCGACCGCCGCCGCGGCGCCCGGTCCGATGTCGGACACCGCCGGGTCCAGCAGGAGCGCGCCGCCGCTCAGGTAGTAGACCACCACCAGCAGCGAGGCGCCGCTCAGCCAGGTGGTGTACGCCTGCCACTTGAACCAGTGCACGGGGCTCGGCATCGGGCGCCCTTCGAGCGTCGTCTTCTCCACGTGGTAGAAGGCGCCGCTGTGCAGCAGCCAGATGCGGCCCAGCACGTCGCGCCCCGCGCCGCTTTCGCGGACCAGGTTGCGGTCCAGCCAGTTGAAGAGCATGGAGTTGCCGATCCACATGATCCCCGCGATCACGTGGACCCAGCGCAGCACCAGGTCGAGCAGCTCGCGAATGCCGGCGTCCATGTCAGGCGCCTCGTGAGACGGACCGCCCCCGCAGCGCCGCCACCAGGAGCCACAGGGCGCCCCCGGCGACGCAGGCGGCGAGGAGGGCGATCCCCACGCTGGTCGATACGGCCGGAAGGTTGCCCCGCGCATCGCCCCGCAACGCTGCAGCGGTCTGGACGAGCATCCACGCGGCGCCGCCGAGCACCAGCGGGCAGACGATGGCCAGCAGCGAGAAGAACGCGCGGTCGAGCCCGGGAGTCCTCATTGCGCCTGCACCTTCTGATCGGGAAGACGTGATTCCTCCGCCAGCAGCTTCTCCAGCCTGAGCCGCGTGATCTTCGCCTGCTCGCCGGCGGCGATGCGCAGCTCGGCCTCCGGGTCGTTCGCCAGCCGGCCGCGCAGGATCTCCAGCATCTCCTCCGCGCTCTTCCCCGTGGCGCAGACCACGTAGATGCGCCCGAAGCGCCGCTCGTACTCGCGGTTTCCCTCCGCCAGCGCGGCCGCGACGTCCTCCGGCGTCCCGGCGACGCCGGCCTGCTCTCCGGCGGACCACGCCGCCGCGCGCTCGCTCTGCCCCGGCGCCGCCTTGCGCTCGCCGATGCGCGGGTGCGCGCGCAGGGCCTCCTCCCAGTCCGCCGGGGCGAGCGACCACCACACCTCGTCCGCCGCCTCCAGCAGGTGAGCCGGGTCGCGGAACGGCCGCCGCGCCGCCATCTCCCGTGCCCAGCGAGACGAGCCGCAGCAGGCGCGCAGCGTGGCCTCGGCCTCCTCCGCCGGGAGCGCGTTCAGCCGGTCGAGGGCGCTCACCGCGCGGGCCCGGCCAGCGTGCCGAAGACGCGCAGCCGCGCCACGCCGCCGTCGGGGAAGATGCGCAGCCGCACGTGCGTGACCGGCCCGGCGTCGAGCACCTCGTCCTCCCAGCGGTGCCGGGCGTGCGGCTGGAGCTGGGATTCCGGGAGGAGGGGCCTCCAGCGCAGCGCGTCGCCCGACAGCTCGTCCGCGGTGGCCCCCGGGGCGTGGACGCCCTCCAGCGCGCAGCGGTCCGGCGCGTTCCCCTTGAGGTGGTCGGTGTCGAGCTCGACGCGGTGGATCACCCCGGGCGCGGCCAGGCGCACCACCGTCCAGTCGTGCCCGGGGCCGCGGCGGCGCCTCGTCTCCCACCCGTCGCCCATGAACGGCGAGCGGCCGGGAAGGATCAGGTTCTGCCGGTGGCCGTAGAACATGTCGCTGCACACCACCACGTAGCCGCCGTTCTCCATCGCCGCCAGGTCCAGCTCCCCGCCCTGCCGGACGAACCGCGGCCACTCGGGGCGGGCCTCGCCGTGCACGCGCAGCCGCGCCACCCCTCCGTCGGGGAAGATGTTCAGCCGCAGGTGCGTCCAGCGGCGGGGGTCGGCGACCTCGAAGCGGTTGACGTCGTCGCCCCGGAGCGGCGAGCGCGGCAGGACCTCCGTCCACGCGGCGGCGTCCAGCTCGTCGGGAGGGATGACGCCGGGGAGGCCGCACCCCTCCACCGAGCAGTGCTCGGGGTAGTTGCCGCGGAAGAAGCGCGTGTCGACCACCAGGCCGCGCACGATCCCCGGCAGTCCCAGGCGCACCACGGCCCAGTCGTGGCCGGGCTCGCGGCGGCGGCGGGTCTCCCACCCGTCCATCCACTTGCCACGCTCGGTGTACTCGTTTTCACGCCACTCGGGCTCGCCCGGCTTCAGCAGGGCCTCCTTGGGCGCGAAGAACTCGTCGTTGGCGGCCACCACGGCGCCCCCCAGCCGCTCGGAGGCCAGGTCCACCAGCTCGGTGAAGTCGGTCATCTGCCAGGGATGAAAGTGCCCAGTGCCCAGTGCCCAGGAGTCATGCCACTTTCTCGAAATCGGCTGCGGATTCTTCGCAACTCCCGCAACACCAGGAGGATGTCATCCTGAGGGAGCGTCCTCACGAGACTTTCCTCCGCGCCAGAGGTTGGACGCGCCGCCGGACATCGGTGTGAGAGACGAGTTCGGCGCAGCGGCTCCCTGAATAGAAACTACGGAGCCGGGGTCGCGCTCTTCAGGCGGCCTTCCGCAGTTCCACCTTGTAGCCGAGCCTCTCCAGACGCCGCTGCAGGCGTCGCGCTACGCGCTCTCCACCCTGGGAGT
>DASVWD010000165.1 GCA_036389795.1 Longimicrobium sp. | reverse complement strand
TTCGTCGGCTCGACGGGTTCGCTACCCCGCTTCTTTCAGCGCTCCCCTCGCGGTCGGCGCCTTGCGGCTCGCTTCGGTCCCTACGACCAAGTTCCGGGAGGACTTTCACCTCCTGACCACTGTCCATGCTGGGCACACACGGCGAAGGGCGGGCCCCGCGGGGGCCCGCCCTGTCGATCGCCGTCGGCGCGCCTGGGTCAGGAGCCCACGCCGGCGCCGGCGGGCTCGCGCGCGGGGACCGGGGTGAGCCAGCCGTAGGGGTCGGGGATCTGGCCGCGGGCGATGCCCAGGAAGCGGTCCTGGATCTCCCGCGTGACGGGGCCCGGACGCCCCTCGCCCACGGGGACGCCGTCCACCGTGCGCACGGGGGTGATCTCGGCCGCCGTGCCGGTGAAGAACACCTCGTCGGCGATGTAGAGCAGCTCGCGCGGCAGGCTCTCCTCGCGCACCGTGTACCCCAGGTCGCGGGCGATGCGGGTCACCGAGTTGCGCGTCACCCCCGCCAGGATCCCGGCTGAGATCGGCGAGGTCCACAGCATGTCGTCGCGCACCACGAACAGGTTCTGCCCGGTCCCCTCCGACACGTGGCCGAAGGAGTCGAGCATGATCGCCTCGTCGGCGCGGCGCTGCCTGGCCTCGATCTTGGCGAGCTGCGAGTTCAGGTAGCCGCCGCCGGCCTTGGCCAGCGTGGGGTAGGTGTCGGGCGCCGCGCGACGCCAGGTGGAGACCACCGCGTCGACCCCGTTCTCCAGCGCCCCCTCGCCCAGGTACGTCCCCCAGATGTAGGCGATGACGAAGGTCTCCACGTGCTCGTCGTTCGCCAGGATCCCCATCTGCTCGCCGGTGCGCATCACCACCGGGCGCAGGTAGCAGTGCGGCACCTCGTTGGCGGCCACCGTCTCCACCGCGGCCTCGCACAGCTCCTCCACCGACCAGCGCATCGGGATGCGGTAGATGCGCGCCGAGTCGGCCAGGCGGCGGATGTGGTCGCGCAGGCGGAAGATGGCGGGGCCCGCGGAGGTCTCGTAGCAGCGGATCCCCTCGAACACGCTGGAGCCGTAGTGCGCGACGTGGCTCATCACGTGGATGGTGGCGTCCTTCCAGTCGACCAGGCGCCCGTCGCGCCAGATCAGCCGGGTGGGCCCGGAACTGGTAGCCATCAGTGTCTTCGATTCGGGTGCCGGAGTGCCGCGGACGGCGGCGGGGCGAAGCCTTCTCCCCAGGCGATTGTTCTACCGCCCCGGGCGCTTCTCCGCAAGGTGCCGGAGGTTACAGGGGATGAGGGTACAGGGGACAGGGAACAGGGGACAGCGGGCAGAAACCGCCGCGATCACGGGGGACGTGCGCGCGGCGGCAAGCCTCTAGTCGTCCAGCACGTTCACCAGGCCGGCACCCTTGATCGCACGCACTCCCTCGACCAGCCGGCTGCGGAAGAGGACCAGGTCCAGCGCCCGCTCGATCGTCTCCGTCTCCGTCCGGGTCCCGAGCACCCGCATCGCCTCGTCGATCTTGGACTGAGGCAGACGATAGGTCTTCTTCCGAGGAACCTCGCGCTTCGCCGTCGACATCCGTCACCCCTGTAGTTGCAGGCTGTCCCCTGTTCCCTGTCCCCCATCCCCTCGCGGTTCCCTAACTCCGCACCTCGCCCAGGCGCACGGTCACGCGCCGGGCGCCGTCGGGGCGCAGGATCGACAGCACGGTGCTGGAGCCGGGGGAGAGGCCGCGCAGCGCCCGCCGCAGGTCGCCGCCCCGCGCGACCGGCGTGTCGCCGATGCGGGTGATGATGTCGCCCACCCGGACGCCGGCCTGGGCCGCCGGGGTGCCGCGCCCCACGCGGGTGACGATCACCCCCTCCTGCACCGGGAGCCCGAACTGCGCCGCCATCTCGCGCTCCACGTCGGCGAAGTTGACTCCCAGGAAGGCGCGGCGCACGCTGCCGGTGGCCAGCACCTGCCGGACCACGTCGTTGGCCAGGTTGATGGGGACGGCGAAGCCCAGCCCCGGCGCCACGCCGTACGTCTCGGGGTCGCGCAGGACGGCGGTGTTGATGCCGATCACCTGGCCGCGCGAGTCCAGCAGCGGCCCCCCGGAGTTGCCGGGGTTGATGGCCGCGTCGGTCTGGATGAGCCCCGCCAGCTCCAGGCCGCGCGGGTTGCGGTTCACCGCCGAGACCACGCCCGTGGTGACCGTGCGCTCCAGCCCCAGCGGGTTGCCGATGGCGATGGCCACCTGCCCCGGCTCCAGCCGGTCGGAGTCGCCGAGCGGCGCGGCGGGGAGGTCGCCCCCGGGCACGCGCACCACGGCGATGTCCACCGTGGGGTCGCGCCCCAGCACCCGGCCGGTGAGGGTGCGCCCGTTGGCGAGCGTCACCTCGACCTCGCGGAAGTCGCCCACCACGTGCGCGTTGGTGACGATCACCCCGTCGCGGCGGATGACGACGCCCGAGCCGGAGGCCTCGGGCCGCGCGATCCCCACCACCGCGGGCGAGGCCTGCCGCGCCACCCGGATCACCACCTGCTCCTCCTGCGCGAACCCCGCCTGCGCCCGGGCCGGGGGCGCCCCGGCGCCGCGCGCCGCCCCGCCGATCGCCAGGCCGGCGCCCAGCGCGAGCGCCGCGCCCGCCACGTTCTTCCCCCTCATCCTGCCTCCTCGCGTCAGTGCCCAGTGCCCAGTGCCCAGTGGCCCCAGCCGATGGACGGCGAAGGCGGCGCGGAGGGCTGTAGCCCCCCGCGCCGCGCCGGATCGCACCCGTCCCGCCGTGCGGCCTTCGTTGAGACGCCCGAGGCCGCGCCGGAGTTGTCGGCCCGGAAAGCGCACCGCCCGCCCCCGGCGAGGGGGCGGGCGGTGGACGAGCATCCGGCGGGCCGGGCGCGGGTCAGCGGGCGTAGAACTCGACCACCGCGGCCTCGTCGACGATGAGCGGGACGTCGGCGCGGGTGGGGAGCGTGACCACGCGCGCGGTGAACTTGTCGGTGGGGTCCATGGCGAGGTAGCCGGGGAGCCGCACCTCGGGGCCGCGCTGCACCTGGTCGATCACGCCGGGGATGTTGCGGGCCTTGTCGCTCACGCCCACCACGTCGCCCACCTCCACCAGGTAGCCGGGGCGGTCCACGCGGCGCCCGTTGACGCGCACGTGCCCGTGCGCCACCAGCTGGCGGGCGGCCGGGATGGTGGCGGCGAGCCCCATGCGGAAGACCACGTTGTCGAGCCGCCGCTCCAGGACGGAGAGGAGCTGCTCGCCGGTGACGCCGGACTCGCGCAGCGCCCGCGCCAGGTAGTTGCGCAGCTGCCGCTCGGAGACGCCGTAGTTGAGCCGGAGCTTCTGCTTCTCCAGGAGCTGGCGCCCGTACTCGCTGCGCTTGCGCCGCCCGCCGCCCCCGCCGCGGGCGCCGGCCGGGCCGTGCTGCCCCGGCGGGTAGGTCTTCCAGTCGGGCTCCTTGCGCGTGAGCCCCGGCAGCGGCGTGCCGAAGCGGCGGATCTGGCGTACTCTGGGCGTGCGTTCAGGCATTCGTCTTTCCTCCGAAAAGTCGCCGGCCCGTGCCTGCAAGCCGGATGCTCGAAATGTACGGGGTACGAGGTACGAAGTACGGAATCGGATAAGATAACCGAGTCCGGGCGAAATTGCACGTCCCCCGCCCACCGCCGCTCTTCGCACCCCGTACTCCGTACCCCGTACCCCGTACCCCGTACCCCGCACTCACGCATCCGGCAGCTCCCGCACGATCCACCCCCGCACCCGCCGGTGCACCTCGCCGGCGGCCGCGTCCAGGCTGTGGCCGGCGCCGGGGAAGACGGCGAGCTCCTTCGGGTCGCGGGCCAGCCGGTAGAGGTGCTCGGACGCCGCCACGGGAAGGATGGTGTCGGCGGTGCCGTGCAGCAGCAGGATCGAGCGGTTCGGGCCCAGCTCGCCCACCCGCTCGGCGCCGTACGCCTGCGTGGCCAGGGTGACCACGGTGCGCACGCCCTCGGCCGCGGCGGCGGCGCGCACCATCACCGCCCCGCCGAACGAGTGGCCCACCAGCGCCAGCGGCCCCGCGCGCTCGTCGCGCAGGAACGCGAGCGCCGAGACCACGTCGTGCACGGCCTCCTCCAGCACGGTCGGGAAGCGGAAGCGCACGCGCAGGCACGCGATCCCCTCGGCCGGCAGCTCGCCGCAGAGGCGGGGGTAGAGGCCGCGCGCGGGCGTGTCCCACCCCCCGCCCACGCCGCCGACGAAGACGGCCGCGCCCCGGGGCCGCTCCGCGCGGTAGTACCGGCACGCCACCCCGCCGCGGAGGGTGTCGAGCGTCACCTCCTCGAACCGGTCCTCCCCCACCCCGCTCTCGACCTCACTCACGCGCTCCTCCGCTCCCGGGTCGCCTGGCCGGGGCGGCAAGACGGGGACCCGCGGACGTCCGCACTTCGTACCTCGCACTTCGCACTTCGCCAACCCGACCGTCCGGATCACTTGCCAGAACGGGGGACGGCCTGGTTACGTTGGGGAGTGGAGCGTGCGTCAGGCTCGGCGCGACGCTCCGATCCGCCTCTGCCTCGCTCGAGGTAACCGATGGAGATCTTCGTGACCGGCGCCACGGGGGTGCTCGGGCGCCCCGTGGTGCGGCTGCTGGCGGGCGGGGGGCACCGCGTGCGCGCTCTCTCCCGCTCCGGCTCCAACGACGAGCTGCTGCGCCGGCTGGGCGCCGTGCCGGTGCGCGCCGACCTCTTCGACCCCGCGGCGGTTCGCGGCGCGGTGGCGGGGAGCGAGGCGGTGCTCCACCTGGCCACGCGCATCCCGCCGCGGAGCCAGGCGCGCCGCCCCGAGGCGTGGGCCGAGAACGACCGCATCCGCACCGAGGGGACGCGCAACCTGGTGGACGCGGCGCTGGCGGCGGGCGCCTCCGCCTTCCTCTACCCCGGCGTCTGCTTCGTGCTGGCGGACGGCGGGAGCGACTGGATCGACTCCGCGGGCGCCTCGGCCGAGGCCGCGCCGCTGCTGGCCTCGTCGCTGGCGGCGGAGGCGGAGGTGGAGCGCTTCGCGGCCGGGGGCGGGCGCGGGGTCGTGCTGCGCATGGGCTACTTCTACGGCCCGGAAGCCGAGTCGACGCTCGACACGCTGGCGCTGGCCCGCCGCGGCGCCCTGCTCCTGATCGGCGCGGGCGACGCCTACTTCCCCAGCATCTGGGTGGACGACGCCGCGGCCGCCGTCGCCGCCGCGCTGGAGGGGGCGCCCTCGGGCGTCTACGACGTGGTGGACGACGAGCCGCTCACCCGCCGCGAGCTGGCGAAGGCCGTGGCCGAGGCGGCGGGGCGGCCGTTCGTGGTGCGCCCGCCGGTGTGGCTGCTCAAGCTGGCCGCGGGCGACGACGCGATGTTCATGGCGCGCAGCCAGCGCGTCTCCAACCGCCGCTTCAAGGAGGCCGCGGGCTGGGCCCCCTCGGTGCGCGACGCCCGCGAAGGGTGGCGCCGCGTGGCCGAACTGATGCGCCAGCCGCAGGGCGAAGGCGCGCCCCCGCGCTGAGCCGAAATCCCTTCCCGCAGTTCGATTCGAACAGCCTAGCCTCACGCAGAGGTAGCAGAGGAAGCAGAGAGCTCACCACATACCGTGGTTTTCCTCTGCTACCTCTGCTTCCTCCGCGTGAGACAGAGCAGTTGTCTTTATAGAGATTCGGCCTGACGAAACCGCGATTCCCCGATTCTCGTATCTTCCGCCCGCGCCGAGACTTCGGCGCCGAGCCTTGTACGGGCGGACCTGGAGCCGCTATACTGCCGCCATCCCGCCACCGCCGATGACGCTCCGTCTTCTCCCGAGCTTGCCACGGACCCCCGTCTCCCGAGCGACGCCGCCGCTCGCCGCGAGCGCCCGATGAACGGGCGCGAGTGGCTGGTGGAGGCGCACGGGTGCGACCCCGCCGCGCTGGCCGACGTGGGCGTGCTCAAGGGGCTGTTCGCGCGCATGGTGGCCGACCTGGGGCTGCACCCCGTGGGCGAGCCGCTCTGGCACCGCTTCCCGGGCCACGGCGGCGTCACCGGGCTCTGCCTGCTGGCCGAGAGCCACCTGGCCGTGCACACCTTCCCCGAGCACGGCTCGCTCTGCCTGAACCTGTTCTGCTGCCGGCCGCGCCCCGAGTGGGACTATGCGGCCCGCCTGCGCGAGCTCTTCGGGGCGGACGAGGTGCGGGTCCGCGCGCTGGAGCGCCCCTACGCCGCGCCGGTGCCCGCATGACGCGCCCCGCCGCCTCCTGCCCCAGCTGCGGCGCCCCGGTCGAGTTCCTCTGGTCCGGCGCCGTGCAGACCACCTGCGGCTACTGCCGCTCGGTGCTGGTCCGCCGCGACCTGGACCTGGAGGCGGTCGGCCGCAAGTCGCAGGTGCCGATCACCGCCTCTCCGGTTCGCATCGGCACGCGGGGGGAGCTCGAGGGGCGGCCGTTCCAGGTGGTGGGGCGCATCGTCTACGAGTACGAGCGCGGCCGCTGGAGCGAGTGGCACCTGGTGTTCGCCGACGGCACCAGCGGCTGGCTCTCCGACGCGCTGGCCGAGTACGCGGTGAGCTTCCCGGCCGACGCCGGGGCGCTGCCGCCGGCCGACACCGTCCAGCCGGGGCAGACGTTCTGGATGGCGGGGACCCTGTGGAAGGTCGCCTCGCTCACCCGCGCGCGCTACGCGGGGACGGAGGGCGAGCTGCCGTTCGAGTACTGGGACAAGGACGAGGTCCCCTTCGCCGACCTGAAGACGGCGGAGGGAGACGGCTTCGCGACCATCGACTACAGCGAGGCGCCGCCGCTGCTCTTCGCGGGAAGGTACGTCGAGTTCGCGGACCTGCGGCTCACCGGGCTGGCGACCGAGGACGAGGCCGCGGCGCCGCGCGCGGAAGCCGAGACGTTCTCCTGTCCCAACTGCGGGGGAACGGTGGAGGTGCGGGCGGCGGGGCTCAGCGTGAACGTGGTGTGCCGGCACTGCGCGTCGGTGCTGGACGCGCGCTCGCCCGCGCACCAGGTGCTGCAGAACTTCAAGTGGAACATCATCCGGGAGCCCAGGATCCCGCTGGGCACGCGCGGGCGGCTGCACGGGGCGGAGTGGGACGTGCTCGGCTTCCAGGTGCGGACGATCCGGGTCGAAGGGGTGGAGTACTCCTGGGACGAGTACCTGCTGTACAACCGCGAGCGCGGCTTCCGCTACCTGACCGAGTACCAGGGGCACTGGAACGACGTGGTCACGCTGCGCTCCACGCCCCGGGTCGGCGGCAGGGTGCGGCGGCCGATGGCGCACCTGCACGGGACCACCTTCAAGCACTTCCAGACGGCGGAGGCAGAGACGACGTTCGTCTTGGGCGAGTTCCCGTGGGAGGTGCGCGTGGGCGACAAGGCGCTCACGAACGACTACGTGGCGCCGCCGCGGATACTGTCGCTGGAGCAGACGGAGGGCGAGGACACCTGGAGCCTGGGCGAGTACGTCCCCGGCACGCAGGTCTGGGAGGCGTTCGCCCTCCCGGGGAAGCCGCCCCTGCCGAAGGGCGTCTTCGCCAACCAGCCGTCGCCGCACCGGCCGGCGGTGCGGCAGATGTGGGCGGCGTTCGCGGTGCTGCTGGCGCTCTTCCTGGTGTTCCTGTTCTACCGCAAGGCGAGCACGAGCGACGCGCCCGTGGCGAGTGCGAGCTTCGCCTACGACCCGTTCACGCCGGAGGAGGAGCGCGGCGTGGTGCTGGGGCCGTTCCAGGTGGGGGGGCGCACCTCGAACCTGGACGTGAAGGTGCGCACCGACCTGGACAACCAATGGGCGTACTTCGACTTCGCGCTGGTGGACGAGGCCTCGGGGAAGGTGGTGCTCTTCGGGCGCGAGGTGAGTTTCTACCACGGCGTGGAGGGGAGCGAGAGCTGGAGCGAGGGCGACCGGGACGAGTCGGCGCGGGTGCCCAGCGTGCCGGCGGGGCGCTACCTGCTGCACGTCTCGCCCGACGGCCCGGCGCCGGTGCGCTACACGGTGGAGGTGCGCCGCGACGTGCCGGCGACGTCGTTCTACGTCTTCGCCTTCCTGCTGCTGCTGACGCCGCCGGTGTTCGCGCTCACGGCCATGGGGAGCTTCGAGACCAGGCGCTGGGCGGAGAGCGACTACGCGGGGGGCGACGACGACGAGTAGGGAGCCCGGGCAGTATTTCGTAGGGGCGAGGCATGCCTCGACCGGCGGATGCCGGCTCTTGCGCAGCAGGCGGCCTCTCGCGCCGATACCGACTCTGCACGGACTCGCATGCTCGCCCCTACGAGACGCGGACGCGGGTTCGGCGCGGGGAGGCTGGCTTCGTGACGAGTGGGGCAGAATTCGCTCCTTCGGGCGAGGATCAACGGGCGAGGCGGGCCTCGCCCCTACGGGTTTCGAAGTGACCTGGCGGGAGGCGTGAGATGAGGCGAGGGGTGAGGCTGTACCTGGCGTTCGGGCTGGCGGTGCTGGGGCTGCTGGGGTGGGCCGAGTACCGCGGCTGGAGCATGCTCCCCACCCGCGAGGAGCGGGCGGGGCCCCGTTCGGTGCGCGACAACCCCGGCGCGTACCGCTCTCCCTACGTGGGAACGGGACGCTACACGGGCGGAAAGTGAGCGCGGACGGCATGGACGACCTTCTCCCCAACCTGCTGGCGGCGGCCGTCTACGCGCTGCTGGGCATCGTGATCTTCATCCTGGCCCTGTTCGCCATCGACCGGATGACGCCCGGGACCATGTGGAAGGAGATCATCGAGGAGCACAACACGGCGCTGGCCACCTTGATCGGCGCGCTGGCGATCGGGCTCTCCATCATCATCGCGGCGGCGATCTTCTGAGGGCTCGCATCCGCGCGGCGGCAGGCAGCCCTCACCCGCCGCCTTGGAGCGGCAACCCTCTCCCAACTTCGGGAGAGGGTAGACTTTACGCCTCCGGTGCGATAGTCGGGGATCGGGTGTGCTGGCTGTTCCTTGTCCCCTGCGGTTGCGTGAGGGATGCGCGCCCGGAGGGCCGGGACGCCGCCGCGACTCGGGGTATCGTCGCGGCGGTGGCCCGGCGCGGTTGGGCACAGTGGTACCGTGCCCTACCGCGCGCGCAGCCCGGCCCGGAGCGCAGCGGAGGGACACGCCCGAACTGCAGTGCGTTAGTGCGTTAGTGCGTTAGTGCGTTAGTGCGTTAGTGCGTTAGTGCGAGAGTACGGAGACCCGATCCGAGGTGAGATGCAGGTCGCGCTGTTCCTGACGGTGCTGCTGATCGCGGCGAGCGGGCTGGTCTACGAGCTGGTGGCCGGGGCGCTCTCCAGCTACCTGCTGGGCGACAGCGTCACGCAGTTCTCCACCGTGATCGGCACCTACCTGTTCGCCATGGGCGTGGGGAGCTGGCTCTCGCGCTACGTCACGCGCGGGCTGGTGGCCCGCTTCGTGGCCGTGGAGCTCATGGTGGCGCTGGTGGGCGGCTTCTCGTCCACCCTGCTCTTCCTGGCCTTCGCCTACACGGACGCGTTCCGGCTCCTGCTCTACACGCTCGTCATGATCATCGGCGCGCTGGTGGGGCTGGAGATCCCGCTGCTGATGCGCATCCTGCGCGACCGCTACGAGTTCAAGGACGTGGTGGCCAACGTCCTCACCTTCGACTACCTGGGCGCGCTGGGGGCCTCGCTCCTCTTCCCCATCGTCCTGGTGCCGCGCCTGGGGCTGGTGCGCTCGGCGCTGGCGTTCGGGATCGTCAACGCCCTGGTCGCCCTCTGGTCCACCTACCTGTTCCGCCGCTCGCTGGGCGCCGCGCGCCTCACCGTGGCCGGCTGCGTCGCGATCCTCGCCGTCCTGGCGGCGGGGATGGCGGGGGCGGAGCGGATCACGCGCGCGGCCGAGGCCGACATCTACGCGGACCCGGTGGTGTTCGCGGAGAACTCGCGCTACCAGCGGATCGTGCTCACCGCCTGGAAGGACGACCTGCGCCTCTTCCTGAACGGCCACCTCCAGTTCAGCTCGCGCGACGAGTACCGCTACCACGAGGCGCTGGTGCACCCCGGCCTGGCGGCGCTCCCCGGCGCCCGCCGCGTCCTCGTCCTCGGCGGCGGCGACGGGCTGGCCGTGCGCGAGATCCTGCGCTACCCCCGGGTGGAGCAGGTGACGCTGGTCGACCTGGACCCCGCGATGACGCGGCTGTTCTCGACCAACCGCACGCTCACGGCGATCAACGGCGGCGCGCTCACGTCGCCCCGGGTGCGGGTGGTGAACGCGGACGCCTTCGTGTGGCTGGCCCAGAACGGCGAGCGCTTCGACTTCGTGGTGGCCGACTTCCCCGACCCGTCGAACTACGCGGTGGGGAAGCTGTACACGACGGCCTTCTACCGCCTCCTGGCGCGCCACCTGAGCCCGGACGGCCTGGTCGTGGTGCAGAGCACGTCGCCGCTCTTCGCGCCCACGGCGTACTGGAGCATCGTGGAGACGCTGAAGGCTGCGGGGTACCGCACCTGGCCCTACCACCTGTACGTGCCCTCGTTCGGCGAGTGGGGCTTCGTGCTGGGCGCGCGCGGCGGGGACTTCCGCGTGCCGGACCGGCTGCCGGGCGGCCTGCGCTACCTGACGCCCGCCGTGCTCCCCCAGCTCTTCGAGTTCCCCGCGGACATGCGCCCGGTGCCGGCGGAGCCCAACCGGCTCGACGACCAGGCGCTGGTGCGCTACTACGGCGAGGAGTGGAAGCGGATCGCCCAGTGACCGCCTGGGGCTCGCAACCGACGCAACCTTCACTTATGTCCATCCCGGTCCTGAAGACTGAACGGCTGGTGCTGCGGCCCTTCCAAGCGGGCGACGCCGCGGTGGTCCAGAGGCTCGCCGGCGCGCCGGAGGTCGCGATGATGACCCAGAACATCCCGCACCCGTACGAGGACGGGATGGCCGAGGCGTGGATCGCGTCGCACGGGCCGGCGTGGGAGGAGGGGAGCCTCCTCGCCCTCGCGATCACGTCGGCCCACGACGGACTGGTCGGGACCGTGAGTCTGCGCCTCACCCCCGCCCACCGCCGCGCCGAGCTGGGCTACTGGGTGGGAGTGCCGTTCTGGAACCAGGGCTACGTCACGGAAGCGGCGGCCGCGCTGGTGGATTTCGGCTTCCGCCAGCTCGGGCTGAACCGCATCCAGGCCCGGCACCTGACCCGCAACCCGGCCTCCGGGCGGGTGATGCAGAAGCTCGGGATGAAGTTCGAGGGGGTCCAGCGGCAGTACATGCTGGTGCGCGGTGCGTTCGAAGACCTGGCGATGTACGCGGTCCTGCGGTCGGACCTGGGCGGCGAGCCACCGGGGAACGCCGGGTGAATCCGGAGGGGCGCACGACGCTGACGGCGGACGAGGAGAGGTTCTTCGCGGAGGAGCTGGCGTGCCTCGAGGCGGCGTACCTGGCCGGCGCCAATCCGCGGCAGCAGTCCGGCTTCGGGCGCGACGAGCGCGACTGGGAGCGCTTCCGCCGCCCGGTGGTGGCGCCGATCGAGAAGGACGGGACGTTCCTCGACGTCGGCTGCGCCAGCGGGCTGCTGATGGAGAGCGTCGCCGCCTGGGCGCGGGAGGACGGCCACGTGGTCGAGCCCTACGGCCTCGACATCTCCGCGAAGCTGGCGGAGCTGGCCCGGCGGCGGCTGCCGCAGTGGCGGGAGCGGATCTTCACCGGCAACGCGCTCTTCTGGGAGCCGCCGATGCGGTTCGACTTCGTGCGGACGGAACTGGTGTACGTCCCGGGCACCCTGCGCCGGCGCTACGCCGAGCGGCTCCTGGAGCGCTTCGTGGCGCCGGGAGGGCTGCTCATCGTCTGCTCGTACGGGAGCTCGCGGCCCGAGGGCGCCCGCGCCGAGCCGCTGGCCGACGAGCTGCGCGGCTGGGGGCTCCCGGTCCACCGCGTCGACGAGGTCGTGAGCCCGGAGCACGGCTTCGTGATCACGCGCGCGGTGTCGGTGGCCCGCGGCGAAGACTCGCGATGAACGAAATCGTCGCGCCCGCCCACCTCTCCGAATCCCCCGCGAAGTGGACGCGGACCACCCGGTGAGCGTCTCCCGCCGCGAGTTCGTGGCGACGGCGGCGTCCCTGGCGGCCGCCGCGCTGGTGGGGTGCGCGCCGAAGACGGACCGCCGCATCGAGGGCGGCTTCGCGGACGACGGCGGGGCGCGAGGGCACGGCCTGCGCGACCGGGCGCGCCTGCCCGCGCCGCGGCGGACGGTGCGCGTGCCCGTCGTCATCGTCGGGGGCGGGATCGCGGGGCTCTCGGCGGCGTGGCGGCTGGCCGGGCGCGGCTTCGAGGACTTCGTGGTCTTGGAGATGGAGGACCAGGCGGGCGGCAACGCGCGCTGGGGCGAGAACGAGGTGAGCGCCTACCCCTGGGCGGCGCACTACGTCCCCCTCCCCGGGCGCGAGACGGTGCTGGTGCGGGAGCTGTTCGCGGACCTGGGCGTCTTCCGCGACGGCGCGTGGGACGAGACGGCGCTGGTGTTCGCGCCGAAGGAGCGCCTCTTCCGCTGGGGCGAGTGGCGCGAAGGGCTGCGCGAGCCGCTCGCCGACACGCCGGCGGAGCGCGACGAGCTGCGCCGCTTCGACCTGCGCATGGCCGAGCTGCGCGCCATGGGCGAGTTCACGCTGCCGATGGCACTGGGGGCGAAGCCGTCGCCGCTGGACGGCGTGTCGATGGCGCGCTGGCTGGAGGCGGAGGGGTTCCGCTCGCCCGCCCTGCGCTGGTACGTGGACTACGCCTGCCGCGACGACTACGGGGCGCTGGCGGCGGACACCAGCGCCTGGGCCGGGATCCACTACTTCGCCGCGCGCCCGCCGGAGGACGACGAGCGCGGGCCGCTCGCCTGGCCCGAGGGGAACGGCTGGATCGTGCGGCGGCTGCTGGAGCGGCTGGGGCGCTTCGTCGCGACGGGCGCCCCCGTGCACCGGGTGGAGCCGCGGGGGACGGGGGCGCGGGTGCTGGCGGGCGACGCGGAGTACCTGTGCGACGCGGTGGTGTGGGCGGCGCCCTCCTTCCTGGCCCCGTACGTGGTCGAGGGCGCGCCGCGGCCGGACTTCGTCTACTCGCCCTGGGTGACGGCGAACCTCACGCTCGACCGCCGGCCGCGCGAGCGGGGCGCGGAGCCCGCGTGGGACAACGTGATCGCCGACTCGCCGGGGCTCGGCTACGTGGTGGCCAACCACCAGTCGCTGCGCACCTTCCAGGACCGCTGGGTGTGGACGTACTACCGCGCCCTGGCCCACGAGGCGCCGGCCGCGGCGCGCCAGGCGCTGCTCCGGCGCAGCTGGACGGAGTGGGTGGAGCTGATCCTCGCCGACCTGGAGCGCGCGCACCCGGACCTGCGCCGCTGCGTGCGCCGCGTGGACGTGATGCGGATGGGCCACGCGATGGTGCGGCCGGCGCCCGGCTTCCTCTCCTCCCCCGCCCGCCGGCTCCTGCGGGGCGCCGCCGGCCCCGTCTTCTACGCCCACTCCGACCTGAGCGGCCTCTCGCTCTTCGAGGAGGCGCAGCACCGCGGCGTCACGGCGGCGGAGCGGGCGCTGGCGCGGGTGGGCTCGGGCGGCTGATCGACGAGATTCTTCCGCCGACGGCCCCCGCGACGTAAACTCCTGCGCGTCGCAGCGCCGCCGCGGGACCCGCGGCGGCGCTTTCACGTCCTGCTCCTCGTCCTCTCCTCGTCCCCCGATCGACAGACATGAGACGAATGCTCCTCGCGGGCGCGGCCGCCGCCATGCTCCCCGCGTCGCTTCCCGCGCAGGCGCCGGCCGACAGCGCGGGCACGGTGACGTTCGGCGCGTTCGTGGACGCGTACTACGCCTACGACTTCGGGCGGCCGGAGTCGCACGACCGCGCGTTCACCACGCAGGCGGCGCGGCACGACGAGTTCAACCTCAACCTGGCGCACGTGGAGGCGCGCTACGCGTCGTCGCGCGTGCGGGGGCGGCTGGCGCTGCAGGCGGGGACCTCGGTGCAGGTCAACTACGCGGCCGAGCCCGACGAGCTGGGCGGGCAGACGAACTTCCTCCCGCACCTGCAGGAGGCCTTCGTCGGCGTCTCGCTGGCGCAGGGCCTGTGGATCGACGGCGGGATCATGCTCTCGCACCTGGGCAGCGAGAGCTGGATCTCCATCGACAACCCGAACTACACGCGCTCGCTGGCCAGCGAGTTCGCCTCGTACTACGAGGTGGGCGTGCGCGCCACCTGGAACGCCACGCCGGCGCTCACCGCGCAGCTGAACGTGGTGAACGGGTGGCAGAACGTCGCCGAGAACAACGAGGACAAGGCGGTGGGCGTGCGGCTCGACTGGACGCCGGCTTCCGCGCTCACGCTGTCGTACTCGAACTTCATCGGCCGCGAGCCGCACGCCACGGCGGGCGGCCAGGGCGTGCGCGTCTTCCACGACTTCGTGGCGCGCGTGACGCCGACCGCGCAGTCGCTGCTGATCGGCACATTCGACGTGGGGACGCAGGACGGCGACACCTGGTACGCGGGGTCGCTGGTGGGCCGCTGGTGGGTGGCGCCCACGCTGGGGATCAACGGCCGGGTGGAGCGCTTCGACGACCAGGGCGGGGTGATCATCCCCGGGCTGCGGACCTGGGGCGCCTCGCTGGGGGTGGACGTGGCGCGCGGGCCGGCGCTCTGGCGCACCGAGGCGCGCACCTTCTTCGGGGCCGAGGAGGAGATCTTCCCCGACCGCGACAGCGGCACCGGCCTCTCGAAGACCAGCACCGCGGTCGTCACCTCGCTCTCCGTGCGGATCTGAGCCTCGTATGATGCGAGCGATCCGGCGCGTCTGCGCCTGGCTCCTGGTCGCCCTCGGCGGCGTGCACGTGCTCTACACCGCCGTGGAGCACGACGCGCTCACGCCCGACGCCGTCTGGTTCGCGGGGGCGGGGCTCGCGCTGGTGTTCCTGGGGATGCTGAACCTGGCGGCGCCGGCGGCGGACCATCGTTCCGCGCGCGCCGTCCTCCGGGCCGCCGACCTGCTCGGCGTCGCGTACGGGCTCCTCGCCGTCATCGCCGTCCCCGTGCCGCAGGCGTTCCTTGGCCTGGGGCTGATGCTCGTGCTCGCCGCCGCCGCGTTCGCCCCGCGGCGGACCGGGAGCGGAGCGGCGGAAGACGGGTGAAGGTTTGTCTTGGGAAGCACGGACACAGGCGTTAAGATTCTCCCTCTGGTTAATGCGCGTCCCTTCGCACCCGCTCCGAAAGCGCTGCATGCGCGCCCGCCCGCTCGCCCTCCTGCTCACGCTCTGCCTCGCCCCCGCCGCCCGGCCGCAGTCGCCGCTGGTGCGAGTCATGGCGTTCGGCGACGTCGAGTACGCGGCTTCCGGGCGCGAGGACGAGCCCGATGGCTTCCTGCTGGGGCAGATGGTGGGGCACCTGAGCGCCGTGCTCACGGACCGGCTCGCCTTCTTCGGCGAGTTCACGACCACGGGGAGACGGGCGAGCGGCTTCGACTTCGAGGCCGAGCGCCTGATCCTGCGCTACGACTTCAGCGACCGGCTCAAGCTCTCGGCGGGGCGCTACCACGTGCCGGTCTCGTACTGGTACGCCACCTACCACCACGGCGTGTGGCTGCAGACCACGGCCGGGCCGCCGGCGGTGGCGCAGCCCGCGCGCGCGCTGGTGCCGGTGCACTTCGTGGGGGTGCTGGCCGAGGGCGCCCTCCCGGGGCCGGCGCTCGGCGCCGGGTACGCCGTGGGGGTGGGCAACGGCCGCGGCGCCACGCTGGCCAGCCCCGGCAACCGTGGCGACGCGAACGCCAGCCGGGCCGCCCTGGCGGCGCTGTACGTGCGGCCGGCCGCGCTGCCGGGGCTCCAGGCGGGCGGCGGCGCGTACTTCGACCGGGTCACCTCCGACAGCGCCGCGCGGGTGGACGAGCGGATCTTCACCGCGCACGTGGCCTGGCTGCGCGAGAGCCCCGAGCTGATCGCCGAGTACACCCGCCTCCTGCACCGCCCCTCCCGCGGCGGCGAATGGGCGGCGGGTGACGCCTGGTACCTGCAGGCGGCGTGGCGCCTCCCCGGCGGCGCCCAGGCCTTCAAGCCGTACGCCCGGCTGGAGCGCGTGCGCGTCTCCCCCGCCGACTCGCTGCTGGCGCCGCTCGCCCCCCGCTACGACGCGGCCATCGCCGGCGTGCGCTACGACTTCGCCCCCTACGCCGCGCTCAAGGCCGAGTACCGGCGCGAGCGCCCGCAGGGGTCGGACGCGGCGCCCAGCCTGTGGCTCCAGGCCAGCTTCGTGGTCCCCAGCGCGGGCGGCGCCGAAGCCGCTCCGCCGCGGCCCGCCCCCGCCCCGCACCCGTGAGCCCGGCGATGGCCCGCTCCTCCCGCGCCCTCCGCGGCGCCCTGGCCGCGCTGCTGCTGGCCGCCGCGGCGCCCGCCCCCGCGCCCGGGCAGACGGCCGCACGGCGCGCCGGCCCGGCGGTCGCAGTGGCCATCGTGGTCCACCCGCAGACCCGCGTCGAGAACCTCACGCTGGCGCAGCTGCGGCGCATCTTCCTGGGAGAGCAGCAGTTCTGGCCCGACCGCCAGCGCGTGACGCTGCTGATGCGCGCGCCCGTGGCGGCCGAGCGGGAGATGGTGCTGCGCCAGATCTACCGGATGACCGAGGCGCAGTTCCGGCAGTACTGGATCGCGAAGATCTTCCGCGCCGAGGCCACCTCGGGGCCCCAGATCGTCTACAGCAACGACATGGCGCGGGAGCTGGTGACCAGCGTCCCCGGCGCGATCACCTTCGTCCCGGCCGCGGCGGTGCGCCCCGGGATGCGGATGGTGCGCATCGACGGCCGGCTCCCCGGCGAGGCGGGCTACCCCCTCCAGTAGCGCCGCCTCACGTCCCTCCCAGGCGGCGGCGGGCGGCCTCGATCCGCTGCAGCGCCTGCTGGTAGACCACCACCAGCTCCTCCTCGTCCTCGATGGCCTCGCTCAGGTACAGGATGGTGCTGCGGATGGCGGCCGGCGCCTCGGCCCCGGGGGTGCCGCCGGGGCGCAGCGCAGCGGGGAGCCCTTCCTCGCTGAAGCTGCGGTAGCGGTCCTGCCGGCTGTAGGTGAGCGACAGCGCCGAGACGGTCGCGTAGTCCATGCGCGAGAGGGCGTCGGTGACGAGCGCCGCCTGCCACGCCGTGTCCAGCAGGTGGGGCGGGCGCAGCGCTTCCAGCCCCACCGTGGAGTAGAACTCGTCCATCGTGCCCAGGCGCCCCGACTCCTCCATCCTCACCAGCACCTCGCGCAGGCCGGCGCGGAACGGCCCCGAGTCCTCCAGCCGCCGCTGGTTCTGCCGGATCTCGAGCTCGAAGCTGTCCAGCGACTGCAGCGCCAGCTCCCGGTCGCTCCGCTCCGACGTCCACTGGTCCACCGCCAGCGCCACCACGATGCTGATCACCAGCACGATGCACTGGAGGACGATCTCCGGGAGCTGGGAGACCAGCCAGCCGCCGGCGCCGCGCAGCGCACGGAACAGAGGCTCGATCCTCATGGAGATCGGGGGAGTGGGAGGTGAAAGGAGGGGGACGCTGGAAATGAAGCGGACGTGCCAAGAAATCGGCGTGTATCTCCGTCGGCCAATGGTAGGGGCGCCGCGCGGCCGGAGCAAGCGGTTCCGCGGAAATGGGCGCGCGCGCGGGTCGCCGGAAGGCGCCGCGGCGGAGCCGTCCCCGCGGCGCAGCCGGGCGACCGTCCCCCGCGGCGGGAAACACCTGTCCTCCCGCGGGGGCGCGGCGGGTGTTATCGTAGACGCCGCTCCGTTGCGAAGAAACGACTTACGGCCTCGCACCCGGATTGCGAACGGGCGTCGCCGGTCCCATCTCCAGTCCCAGCCCCATCCGGAGAAGCCCCATGCGAGCCAGAACGATCCTCCTCTCCTCCCTTCTCGCCCTTCCCCTCGCGTCCGGGTGCGTGACGGCTCCCCGGATGCCCGGCGACCTCGGCGGGGGCCCCACCGGCCTGCAGCCGCGGCTCGCGCAGACGGGCCCCACCAGCGTCCTGCAGCTCTGGCGCCCCGCGTACGTGGCGATGGTGGTGTTCGACTCGGCCGACGCCCGGCTGGTGTACCCCGGCACCGGCGCCGACCCGCGGCTCCCCGCCGGCACGCACTACCTGGAGACCCCCGGCCTGGGCGGGCGCCCCGCGGGCGGCACCCCGCCCTGCGACCGCGAGGGCGAGGTGTACGGGAGCGGGCGCCAGGTGAGCGACGCGCGCACCGGGGCCTCGGCCGAGGCGCGGGACGCGATGGCCTCCGGCGGCACCCGCCCGGCGATCCACCGCTCGCCGCAGGCGGCCGGGAGCGTCCGGCACGTGCTGTACAACGGCAGGCAGGTCTCCTGCTTCCGCCCGGCCGGGTGGAAGCCCGCGGGCCCGCGCTCGAGCCTGCTGGTGGTCACCTCCGAGGCCCCGCTCGCCGGCGACCTTTCCGTGCGCGTCGCGGAGTTCGAGCGGAGCCTCCCCGCGCTGGAGAACGACCCGGAGCGCCTGGCCGCCGAGCTGGCCCGCCGCCTGGCCCCCGCCGACCAGCGCGCCTGGGTGGCGCGCGCCTACGAGGTGGTGGGCCGGCCGTAGGCTTCGCCAGGAACGGCGGCTCGCTTGCACGAGAAGACCCCCCTCCCGCAGGTTCGGGAGAGGGGTCTTCTCGTCTCGCCAGGTCCGCTGGAACGGACCGACCGTTCGGCCGGGCCGACGCGATCCCGAGGTCAGGCCCAGTACATTCTACCGTGAGAGCTGGCCTCGCTCGCCGAGGCGTGCCGCTCCGAGCAGCCCGGTACTCCGCACGGGTAGCCGTCATCGTCTTCACGACCGGCAGGTGGGCCGTACCCGCCGTCCTCCGGCGCGGACGACCCCTCGGATCGGTCGCCGGCCGCCCACCAGCACAGCCCTCCGATCCCGCCGACGAACGCGCCGATCAGCCAGTGGCCCAGGAGAGCGCCGAGGACCGCCCCGAGCACTGCGCCCAGGAATGCCGCGCCCTGTGCGTTGGTCCCTTCCGTCGTGCTCATCGCCTGGCTCCCCGATCAAGGGCCGCCGATTCCCCTCGCGAGCGAGGCGGCAGTCCAGCCCCTCTGCGCTCCCGAGGTCCGAAGAGCTCGCCCAGCCCGGAGGCCGCGGCCGCTCAGTTGGTCCGGTAGCGGCGGCTCACCTCGTCCAGGCGGGCGCGCTCCTCGGGGGTGAGCGAGGAGAGGCCCTGGGCCGAGATCTTGTCCAGGATGCGGTCCACGTCGTCCAGCAGCTCGCGCTCGGCGCGGGCGGAGCGGCGCGCCCCGGCCGCGGCGGCGGGGGGCGGCGGGGCCGGGCGGGCGGCGGCCTCCTCCTTCTTCCCCACCCAAGGCACCAGCGCCCGCGACGGCTTCTTCGGCTTGCGGGCGCGCGCCGGCAGGTCGCCCCACGAGCGCGGCGCCCACGGGCTCTTCAGGTAGGCGAGCGCGGTGAGGAAGCCGCCCAGGTGGGCCAGGTGCGCCACCCCGCTGTCGGGCGAGCCGCCCATCGCGCTGAACATGCTGAAGAACCCCATCGCCAGCACCAGCCACTTGATCCGGATCGGGAAGACGCCGAAGAACAGGATCTCGTCGTCGGGCCAGTACACCGCCCAGGCCATCAGCAGGCCGTTGATGGCCGCCGACGCGCCCACCACGGTGCCGTGGGGGCTGACGAACGAGAAGAGCGCCCCGCCGAGGGCCGCGATCACGTAGAACTTGATGAACTCCCTCCCGCCCCAGCGCTCCTCCAGCCGCGGGCCGAAGAAGAAGAGCGCCATCATGTTGAACAGCCAGTGGAAGACGCCGGCGTGCGCGAACGCGTACGTCAGCGGCGTCCAGGGCCGGGAGAGCACGTGCAGCGGGCTCAGGCCGATCCAGTCGAACACCACGGCCTCGGAGACGCGCGCGAGCGTGAGCACGAGCGTGGCCCCGAAGACGGCCGTGTTGGCGATCAGCAGCCACCGCACCCACTTCGTCACCGTGGAGCGGAAGGGCGAGCCGTAGGAGCTGTCGTAGTAGGGCATGAACCGCTGCAGCAGAGGGCGACGAAGAGGCGGCGCGGGACGCCGGCGCCGCCTCCAGTGCAATCTAACACGGGGCCGCAAGGCCGCGAAGGATTACCCGACGGCGAGCCGCACGATCCGCTCGCACAGCTCCGGGTACTCGATCCCCGCCGCTAACGCCGCCTTCGGCAGCAGGCTGGTGGCGGTCATCCCGGGGAGGGTGTTGGCCTCCAGGCAGAAGAGCTGCTCCTTGGCCAGGATGAAGTCGACGCGGGCGTAGCCGCGCAGCTTGAGCACCTTGAAGGCGCGCAGCGCGTAGGCCTGCATCTGCGCCGTGAGCTCCTCGTCCAGCGGCGCCGGGCAGAAGTACTCGGTCATCCCCGGCGTGTACTTCGACTCGTAGTCGTAGAGCCCCTTCTTGGGGCGGATCTCCACCGGGGGCAGCGCCTGGTCGCCCAGGATCCCCACGGTCAGCTCGCGCCCCCGGGCGTAGCGCTCGATCATCACCTCGCTGTCGTACCGGGCCGCCTCGCGCACGGCCGCCTCCAGGGCGTCGGGCTCCCGGACCACGGTGAGCCCCACGCTGGAGCCCTGCCGCGATGGCTTGACCACGGTGGGGTAGCCGATCAGGTCCTCGATGATGTCGGCGTCGTAGCGGAAGTCCGGCGCGCGCGCCACCCGCCACGGCAGCGTGGGGACCTGGGCGTCGCGCAGCAGGCGCTTGGAGATGTCCTTGTCCATGGCGACGCCCGAGCCCAGCGGCCCGGTGCCCGTGTAGCGCACCCCCATCAGCTCCAGGAGCGCCTGCACGGTGCCGTCCTCCCCCGCCCCGCCGTGCAGCGCCAGGAACGCCACGTCGGCCTGGCGCACCTGCTCCACGTCGGCCAGGGCGATCGGGGCCAGCGCGCCCTCCACGTCGTCCGGCGGGGCGGCGTGGACGCCCTCGGGGAGGAGGTCGCCCTCGCGCTCGGGGGCGACGAACCCGCGCGCCGTGTCCACCGTCCACACCTGGTGCCCGCGCTCGCGCAGCGCCTTCACGATCCCCAGCCCCGACGCGAGCGAGACCTCCCGCTCCGCGCTCGTTCCCCCCATCAGAACGGCGATGTTCATCCCTAACCCCGAAGTGCGTTAGTGCGTGAGTGCGTGAGTGCGTTGGTGGTTGAGTGCGGACGCGCCCACGCACGAAGCGTACGCGGGGGATTTCAAGCGGGAGGGAGAGCGGGCAAGGGGGGACCGGGGCTGCGGACCGCCGCCCGAGGCAGGATCTCCGGCCTCGGGCGCGGCTTCCTTCTATTCGCCCTGGCGCCGCATGCGGAGGGTGGCGTGGTGCGCGGTGTCCTGGGCGGCCTGGAGGGTCCACTCGCCGCACTCGGCGGAGGGCGGCTCCTCGCCGGCGGCCGGCGGGCGGTTCATGCTCTCCTCGGCGAGGCGCTCCGCGGCGGGGCAGGCCCGGCCCAGGATGGTGCGCACGACCGCGTCCGCGAAGCGCCGGTCCTCCAGGCGGAGGCGGACGCGGCCCTCCGCGTCCCGGGCCCGGGCGCTGATGGTGACCGTCGCGCCCGACACGCGCGCCCCGTCGCTCTCCACCTGCAGCTCCCACCCCCACGCGCCGGTGATGGCGATCTGGTTGAGCACGCTGCCTCCCTCGGCCTCCAGGCTCCGGAGGAGCGTGCACTTGAACGCCTCGCAGAACGGCGACGCGGTGAGCTGGTGGAGCGAGTCCACCCCCGCCCCGATCGGCACCGCGAGCGGATCGGGGTACGCGGGACGCTCCGGCCACCGCTTCAGCTTCGACGCCGGCACCCACCCCACCACCGATCCGTTCGTCACCCGGTGCATCCATTCTCCGCCGACCCGGACGCTGTCGAGGAGCAGGACCGTGAAGTCGCCGTAGAGCCGCTCCCGGACCGTGGACGAGTAGCCTTTCTCCCCGTCGTTGCGCCCGTCCTGCGTCTTCAGGATGTCGACGTACCCCTCCTCCCCCTCGATCAGGGTGGCCTTCACCCCGTCCTCCGCCCTCCAGTACTCCTGCGCCTCGGCCAGCTCCTTCCCGTAGCGCGAGTTGGGATCGACCGCGTGCCTCTCCTCCCAGCTCTTCTGCGCTTCTTCATCGGACATGCACGCGGATACGGGTGCGAGCGCGAGGATCGCCATCGCGGCGAATACGGCGGAGTTTTTCATCGGGGAGTTGGGAAGTGGCGGTGGGAACGCGGTGGGAACGGAGTCGCCAAAGCTACGTGATCCGCCGCGCATGTCCAGCGGTCACGTCATTCTGCGGAGGGATCGCTCGGGATCGAGATCCATAACCGAATGTCTCACACGGAGGAAACGGAGTCACGGAGAAACTGCGGGGTTCTCCGTTGACTCCGTGTGAGGCTATTCCGTTGGGATATGCGAAAGAGCCAGGCTACGCCGCCTGCCCGTCCGCGGCCGCCGGGGCGGCGGGGCCGGCGCCGAGCGCCTCCTTCACCTTGCGCGCGAGCGAGGGGCCGAAGCCGGGAAGCGCGGCGATCTCCGCCTCGCTGGCGGCGGCCACGGCGCGCATGCTCCCGAAGCGGTCCAGCAGCGCGCGCTGGCGGGCCGCGCCCACGCCGGGGATGGTGGACAGCTCGGAGCGGATCGTCCGCTTGGTGCGGAGCTTCCGGTTGTAGGTGACGGCGAAGCGGTGCGCCTCGTCGCGCACGCGCTGCAGCAGGCGCAGCGCGGGGCTGCGGCGCGGCAGCCGCACCGGCTCGGAGCGCCCCGGGACGAACACCTCCTCGTCGCGCTTGGCCAGGCTGATCACCGCCTGCTGCGGCATCCCGAGCGCCTCCAGCGCCTTGCGGGCAGCCCCCAGCTGCCCCTTCCCGCCGTCGATCACCACCAGGTCCGGCAGCGACCGCTTCTCCTCGGCGCGGCGCGAGAAGTAGCGCGTCACCACCTCGTGCATCGAGGCGAAGTCGTCGTTGCCCCACTCCCCGCGGATCTTGAAGCGCTTGTACTCGCCCTTGAACGGCTCGCCGTTGTCGAAGAACACCCCCGAGGCCACCACCTCGCTCCCCTGCGTGTGCGAGATGTCGAAGCAGACGATGGTGCGCGGCACCGCAGGCAGCTCCAGCACCTCCTGCAGCTCGTAGAGGGCGTCGGGGGCGCGGCTGGCGGCGGTGCGCTCCACCAGCTTGCGCTCCTCCAGCAGGTGGCGCGCGTTCTGGGCGGCCAGCTCCACCAGCTGCACCTTCTCGCCGCGCTGCGGCACGTGCAGGCGCACCGCGCGCCCCGCGTGCTCGCGCAGCACCTCCTGCAGCACCTCGCGGTCGGCGAAGTCCATGGGGAAGTGCACCGCGGGCGGCACCGACTCCACGTCGCGGATCGCCCGCTCGGTGAAGTGCCGCGTGGCGAAGGCGCCGAACGCGCTCTCGTCGCCCTCGTCGGCCAGGTTCCCCAGGAAGGTGACCTCGCGCCCCAGCAGCTTCCCCTCGCGGATCAAGAGCACCACGCCGCAGGCTTCCACCCCGTCGCGCGCGAAGCCCACCACGTCGCGGTCGGCGCCCGAGACGTCCACCACCCGCTGCCGCCGCTCCAGCGCCTCGAGCTCGGCGATGGCGTCGCGCAGCTCGGCCGCGCGCTCGAAGTTCATCTCCGCGGCCGCGTCCCGCATCTCCCGCTTCAGCCGGTCCGCCACCAGGCGCGTGTGCCCGCCCAGGACCTCCAGGATCTCGTCGATCATCCCCCGGTAGTCCTCCTCGGGCTGGAAGGCCACGCACGGCGCCAGGCAGCGGCCGATGTGGTAGTCCAGGCAGGGGCGCGCCGGGGCCTCGCGCGGCAGGTCGTAGTGGCACGAGCGCACGGTGTAGAGCTTCTTCACCAGCTCCAGCGCGTGGCGCATCCGCCGCACGTCGGTGTACGGCCCGAAGTAGCGCGCCCCGTCCTTCACCAGCCGCCGGGTCACGAAGACGCGGGGGAAGCGCTCCTGGACGGTGACCTTGATGTACGGGTAGGTCTTGTCGTCGCGCAGGTTGATGTTGAAGCGCGGGCGGTGCTCCTTGATCAGGTTGTTCTCCAGGATCAGCGCCTCGGCCTCGCTGGAGACCACGATGGTGTCCACGTCGGCCACGCGCCGCACCATCTCGGCGATGCGCACCCCGTGCTGCTGCCCGCTGGCGAAATAGGAGCGCACCCGGGAGCGCAGCGACTTGGCCTTCCCCACGTACAGGATCTCGCCGCCGGCGTCCTTCATCAGGTAGACGCCGGGGCGGGTAGGGAGGTGCTTCAGCTTGCTCTCGAGCGTGGGGTTCAGCGCCATCGTAAACCGCGGGAGATCCAGGGAAATCGAGGCGTCTGATACACCGGCGGCGCGGTGCGTTCCCCTTCCGGCAGACGATTTCAAAGACTTTGTCTCACGCAGAGTTAGCAGAGTCGGCAGGGTGAACGGATGGGTTCTCCGCTGACTCCGCAGACTCTGCGTGAGTCCTGAAGTTTTTGGACCTCACGCACAGACACGGAGACGCAGAGAAACAGCGTGAAGTTCTCTGTGCCTCTGCGTCTCTGCGTGAGCCAGCATTCAGATCGATACGGAACTCGGTGAGAGCCGGGACGGGTGCTCCGGCGGAGGCGCCGCCCGGCCTGGCTGGCCGGACGGCGCCTCCCTCCGTCACCTGCACGTCACCGCCGCCTCACCGGCTCACGGCTCGTCCGTCTTCGGCTCCTGCGTGGTCGGCTCGGTGGTGGTCTCCCCCGCCGCCGGGTCGATCGCCGGGGCGAGCGCGGGAGCCGGCGCCAGCACCCGGAAGATCCCCCAGCGGCCGTTGTCGAACCCGAACGACGCCTGGTCGCGGAAGAGGTAGTCGCCCGGGACCTGGAAGAGCCCGCCCGCCCCGTTGCGCAGCAGCACGTTGAAGTGAAAGCTGGGCCCCAGCCCCTCCTGCGACCCCTTCCACTCCGAGAGCGAGTTGAAGCCCAGCCGCAGGCTGTTGTTGATCCACGGCAGCTCCTGCCAGATGTGCCCGTGGACCTGGAACGCGCCGTTGCGCTCGTTGCCGCCCGGGCCCAGCACGCGGAAGCGCACCTGCTCGCCCGCGGTGGCCGTGAAGATCGGCGTCCGCGGGTCGGCGCCGACCAGGCGGTTGGCGGTGGCCCGCGAGAAGTTCACCGTGCGGGTGAAGGTGAGCGGGGCGTCGGGCGCGAAGCCGAAGCGGAACCACATCGGCTCGGTCCGGTAGTTGATCCCCTTCTGCCCCGAGTCCTCCGGGTCCTCGGCCTCGGCCACGTTGGGGATCGCCGCGCCGTTGGCGAGCTGCAGGTTGACGGCGCTCTGGAACTGGGTGACGAACTCGCGGAAGGCGGTGCCGTCGGTGAGGAACACCGTGGCGGACGACCGCCTGGGACCCGAGTCGAACTGCCAGGTGGCGCCCGCGGGCTCCACGATCGTCGCCGCCATCAGCCCCTTCACCGGCTGCTTGATCAGGTCGGCCGTGTGCAGGTTGAGCCCCCCGAACTCCACCGCCTGCGCGAACAGCGAGTCGCGCGCGGCGTTGAGGTTGAGGCTCCCCGCGTACCACTGCAGCGTCTGCGCCGCCCCCGGCGCCGTGGTCTGCGTGGGGTTCAGCCCCACGTTGAGCCCGTCGTCGCGGGTGACGTCCACGAAGGCGAGCTGCGGCGAGAGCCCCACGTGGCTCGAGGGGCGCAGCTGGTTCATGTTGAACTGGTCCACGATCATCGGCAGGGTGGTGAACCCGTTGAAGTCGGGGACCGTGGCCGGCAGCTGGTTGCGCAGCGTGATCTGGATGCAGTCGCCGGCGCGGAAGCGCAGCGCCAGCGGCTCGATCGCCACCCCGGACTTGAGGTTGCCCAGCGCGTCCAGGTCGCCCGTGCGCACGTACATGAGCGCCGCCGGGTCGTGCAGCGGCCCGCCGTTGGCCGTGCGGCCGTTGTAGACCAGCGTCCCCGCCGACAGGATGTCGGCCGCGCGCACCGCGGTGACGTCGGCGGTGCGCACCGGGGCGGTGCGCGGGCAGACGCCGTTGAAGTCGGCGATGTTGGCGATCACCAGGTCGGGGCGCGGGTTGTTGGGGAGCGCCAGCAGGTTCGCCTGCGTCGCCCGGTAGGTGCGCAGGATCCCCCACACCCCGTTCCACAGCCCGTCGGTCGCCGTGCTGGCCCGCCACATGTAGTCGGCGGTGGCGGCGAGGGTGTTCTTCGGCATCCGCGGCAGCTCGAACTCGAAGTGCTCGCTGATCCCCATCATCTGGCTGGCCCGGTACCCCGAGTTGGTGAACGACGGCTCGAAGAGCCACTTCACCCCCTGGATGCTGAAGTTGTGGCCCTCCTCGTGCGCCCCCACCAGGATGCGCACCTGCACCTGGTCGCCCTGGTACGCGCGCATGAGCGGGGTGAACGGGTCGCGCGGCTGCACGCCCCCGGTGAGCGCCGGGTAGAAGGTGGGCTGCGTGTTGAGCCGCGTGTCGGCCCGCGTCACGTTCGAGCTGAAGGCGAAGGCCAGGTCGCCCGCCGTCCCCGCCGCCTGCGTGTTGGTGGCCGGGTCGCGCACCCGGAGCGCCACCGGCTCGTTGCGGTAGTTCACCGTGAAGGTGCCCGGGTCGTCGGCCGAGATGATCTCGGGGCACGGCGGCGTGAGCGAGGGGTCGTCGTTGGGGCTCGGGCAGCGGTTGCGCGCGATCGGCGGCCGGAGCAGGAACGGCAGCCCCACCTCGAACTTGCCCGGCGGGTTGACGGCCCGGGCGGGGTCGGGGAAGGTGGTGCCCCCCGCCTGGTACGCCAGCGCGAAGTCCTGGAAGAGCAGGTTGAACTCGCGGTAGCTCTTCGAGGCGTCGGGGGTCAGGATGTCGGCCCGCCAGCTGGTGGGCCCGCCGTCGTGGCGGCTCCCCATGATCACCCCCGTCTCGGGGTTGCGCCACTGCGACCCGCTCGGCTCGGCCACCAGCCCCGCGTACAGCCCGTTCTGCTGGTGCGTGGAGGGGCCGAAGTGGTCGTGGGTGAAGATGGTGCGCAGCGTCCGGTCGACGCCCTGGTTGTTGGGGACGTCGTCGGCGTACCAGCGCTGC
The DNA here is from genome assembly GCA_036389795.1 of Longimicrobium sp. NCBI lineage: Bacteria > Pseudomonadati > Gemmatimonadota > Longimicrobiia > Longimicrobiales > Longimicrobiaceae > Longimicrobium > Longimicrobium sp. The sequence goes on along the minus strand of DASVWD010000165.1, from coordinate 8,570 downwards.
ACCGTCTCCTGCGCCCCCACCCAGTCGTTGTTGGGCCCCGCCCCGAAGAACGGGTGCGCTTTCGCCACCGGGCAGGTGAAGGTGCCGTCGCGGGTGTCGCCCGAGAGGGCGCCCACGCACCCGTTGAAGCGCCGGATCGCCTCGACGCGCTCGCGCGTCTCCCCCGGACTGAACGAGCCGTCCTCGTAGTTGAAGCCGTTGGCGGCGCCGTCGGAGCTGGTCACGTCGAACTTCACCAGGTGGATGTGCTGCCCGATCACGTCGGTGGGCGTCCTCACCTGGAAGTCGTCCTGCAGGTATTCCTTGGGGATCAGGTTCACCAGCCGGAACTCCACGCAGTCGCGCGAGTTGACGCGCAGGAACATCGGCTCGGGCGCGCGCGTGCCGGCCCGCGTGGGGTTCACGTCGTCCCACAGCGCCGACATGCGGTGCTGCGGGAAGTGCCACCCCGCCTTGTTGAACTTCGTGTCGAGCTGGAAGCTCGCGCCCTTGTAGATCCGCATCTGCGTGGTGTCGGGGGTGCCGTCGGAGCGCACGCACGGGTCGGCGTACGGCGCGCCCGCCACCCGGGGCCGGCCGTTCATCCGCAGGCTGCTGGCGGTGACCGCCAGCGTCACCGGGTCCACCCGGTAGGTGGAGACGTTCAGCAGGTCGTGGAAGTTCATCGCCGCCTGCTCGGTGGCGGTGCCCGCCTCGGGGAGCGCCTGCGCGTTGAGGGTGACGGCCTCCTTGCTGAAGTCGAGGCGGTTGATCGGCGGGAACTCCGACACGCCGCCGCGCACCACGTGCCGCGGCAGCCCGCCGTCGAAGCGGGTGTCGAGCGGCGGCTTGGGCGGCCGGTGCCCCGCCACGCCCGGGATGTAGAACGGGTACCCCGGGTTGTTGGCCACCGCGTTCGGCAGCGGCGCCAGCGGCTCGCCCGGGATCGGCACCACCGCCGGGATCGGCGTCCCCGCCGCGATCTCGCCGTCGGGGAGCGCCCGCGCGCCCGCCACCGGCTTGCCGGCGGCGTCCAGCACGGTGCCGGTCTCCAGCACGTCGTGCGTGCGGAAGAGCGCCCACATCCCCATGGCGAAGTGGGGATAGAAGTGGCAGTGGAAGATGGCGTCGCCCGGCGTCTTGTTGCGGTTCCCCGCCCCGCCCCAGGTGATCTCGTAGGTGTAGCCCGACCCCGGCCCGATCGCCTGGCTGTCCAGGTAGGTCGAGTTGTCGCTGTCGGGCGTATGGATCCACTGGTGGGCGTGCAGGTGGAAGATGTGGTGCTCCTTGGGCCCCGCGTGCACGTTCCTGAACTTGACGTTGTCGTTCATGTACGCGTGGTACACGTTCGACGGGTCCGACGGGAAGAGCGCCCTGGTGGCCTTGGGGCCCGGGTCGGGCGCCCCGTCGCCGTTGGCGTCGCGATTGGCCGGGACGTCCACCACCATGGCCGGATCTCCCACCGCCCACGAGGAGAGGAAGAACTCCTCGAACTTGCAGTCGTTGCAGGCGTGCATCGGCCCCACGCGGAAGCGGTTGGCCAGGATCTCGGCGCCGATCCCGCCGGTGCCGTAGTTGATGGCGAAGGCGTCGCGGCCGCCGTGCAGGGTGAACTCGAGCTTCGGGTCCTCGAACTGCGGGAACGCCTGCACGATCCCGATCTCGTCGTGGAAGACGATGGTGAACTCGCGGAAGGGCCGGGTGCGGTCCGGGTAGACGGCCACGCCCGGGTAGGTCCCCGCCGGGAAGGGCCCCTTGTTGGGCCCGGTGATGATCGCCGTCAGGTCCGAGTGGACGATCTCCAGCCCGTTCAGGATCTTCAGGATCGGCAGCCCCGCGCACCCCCCGCACCCGGTCATGGTGCTGGGATAGGTCGCGTTGTAGTTGATCACCGGCTGCCCGGCCGGCGTCTTGAGCGCCACGCCGTTGGCGTCCTTCGCCGTGGCCAGCTGCAGCTCGGCCGCGGTCAGCTGGCTCCGGTACCACTCCGAATTCCGGGGCTCCACGTTCACCACGCCGAAGAGCCCGCGGGCCAGCGACCCGCCGTCGCCCTCGCCGCCGGTGTTGGCGCCGGTGCTGTAGAGCAGGTAGGCGCCCTCGCGCTCGGCGGTGAAGGTGTAGGTGGCGCGCCCGCCCGGGAGCACGGTGCTGCTGTCGTTCCTTCCCACCCACGAGCCGTCGTCGCGGATGCTGTTGACCAGCTGCATCCCCAGCACGTGCACGCCCGCGTGGCGGGTGACGGGCTGCTCGTCGTCGACGGGCGCGGTCGCCAGCAGGTTCTGGAACTTCACCTGCAGGCAGTCGCCCACGTTCATGCGCAGCACCAGCGGCCGGGGGCGCTTGCCGTCGCGCAGCCGCACGTTGCCGGCGACCAGCCCCGCCGAGCTCTCGGCCACCACGTCGCGCCGGAGCGCGTAGATCATGGCGGCCGGGTCGAAGGCGCCCAGGCGGTTGTAGAAGATCACCTGGTCGAAGGCGACGACGTCCGCGACCAGGGTGCGGGCGCAGGTCTGGGCGGCGGCCGCCGCCGGGAGCAGGGCGGCGAGCCCCGCGGCGAGGGCGCCGAGCCGCAGCCAGGGCGGCGGCCGGCGCCGGGTGGAGGTGGAGCGCCGCGCCCGTCGGGTGGGTCCGCGCGCGGCCAGCGCGGGAAGCAGGGGCTGCCTGGACATCCGGTTCCTCCTGGTGGTGGGTGACCGATCGAGGACCGAACCGCGCCGGTGGAATTGGGGCCGTGGATCACCTCCACGTGCGGGGGGACGAGGCGCCCGGGGGGTTCCGGGCGGGACTCGGACGGCGGGCGGGCCGGCCAGGCCTTTCGCCCACCGTCTGCGGGGTGTGGGTGCGGTCTCCCGCGGGCAAGCGCTCGCGGCACGGGCAGACCGCCAGTTCAACTATTTGGTCCCTAAAAGATCTACGCCGGAACGGGCCGCCCGACGGCTCGATGCCGGAGCGTATCAGCCCCTAACGTGCCATCTTGAAAAATAAAATCTGGTGGATGACCCCTTCGCGTATACTAGGGGCTGACCCGCCGGTCCGGTAGAGAGTCGATGTGTCTCAGCGCAAAAGCGGCCATGCCACTCCGAAAAGGAACGTGACGCGGGGCAGCGCCGCGGTCCCAGGATCCCGGGTATCCGGGGAGTGCGGCCCTGGCGCGCACGGATCGGCCGGTGGCGGATTAGGGGAGGACCGTGGACCGGCGAAGCGGGCCTGGGCGCGGAGCGGCTCCGATCCCCGGGGAAGCGAAACGTGTGCGGAAGTGACGGATAAGGTTGGGATCGCATCCTTTCGCGCGGAGCCGCCCGGCGGCCGCCTCGGATCCGGTCCGCTCCGGAGCAGGCTGGTCCGGACCCTGATCCGGAAAACCTCGGGCCTCCCGCGGAGTCGGCAGCGCCACCAGAGGGGTTCTCCGCTGACTCTGCTGACTCTGCGTGAGAAAAAGTCTTTTGCCGGACTGGGTAGGAGGCCGCGCTCCCGGCGCCGGCGGGTCCCCGTGCGAACCCCGCGCGCCCACAACGAAGAAGCCGGCTCGACGCGATGTCGAACCGGCTTCTAGCCTCCCCGGAAGAACGGGATGGGGAACCGAGGTCGCCTGCGGGGATTGGTGACCAGGATGCGGATGTAGTCCGTCTGCCCGTCCACCACCAGCTCGCAGTAGTACACGCCCGTCGGAACGCGCCTGCCGTTCAGGTCGCGGCCGTCCCACTGGGCCTGCTTCCGGCCCGGCTCGGTGTAGGCGAGGTTGTTGACCAGCACGTTGCGGCCGCGCGGGTGGCCCACGGCCTTCGGGATCGCGACAAGCTGACGAAAGATGTTGACGATTCGGATGGAGACCGTCCGGGACTCTCCATTCTCGAACAGGCTTTCCTCCAGGTAGAACGGGATGAACGTGCCCGGATTGGCGGGGTTCGGGTAGTTCTGCTCCAGCCGGAACCCCCTGGACGGGACCACCGGCTGACCCTGGTTGCTGGAATCCTGCGCCCGTGTGACGGGAGGTGACAGAAACCCGTAGACCACCAGGAGGATGAGCAGAACAGGCGGGGCGCGGAGCATCACCACCTCTCTCTGTTCATACGTTCAAACGCTCGGCGTATCCTCCATGGATGTCGGGATCTCGGGGATGACTGGCGCTGGAGTGTGCAACTTATCCGCACCGTCGCCCGCGGGTCAAGCAAGCGCCGGACGGCCCCGCGGGCACGTCCGGCGGCCGCCCAGTACACCGCACGCGCGCCGAGGATTCACCCGCGCGCGGGCCGCGGCGGCCTCCTCTTCCGGGCTGCCTGTTCCAGGGACACTCCAGGGCGGGCGAGACCCTACCAGGGAAAGGGCCGGGCGTCGCGTTCGTCCTCGTCCTCCTCCTCGTCGTCCTCCTCCCCGCCCACCTGGTCCAGGAAGAGGTCGAGCGAGCGGAAGGGCCGGTCCTGCGAGAGGTGCGTCTCCAGGAAGGCGCGCAGCAGGGCGCGCTGCAGCCCGGGGTTGGCCAGCGGCCGCTCGGGGGCGAAGCCGCGCACCATCCGCGACAGCTCGGCGCGCGAGGCGGCGTCCACCACCCGGCCGGCGGGGCGGCAGCGCAGGCACGCCACGCCTCCCGCCACGGTGTCGAAGCGCACCGGCTCGGCGGGCACCAGCGGGCGCTCGCAGACGATGCAGTGGTCCGTCTGCGGCTCGTAGCCGAGGAGGGAGACGATGGTCCAGGCGCCGGTGAGCGCCGCGGCGGCCGTCTCCCGTTCGTCCGCCGCCGCGATGGCGTCCCAGGCGGCCGAGAGCGTCTCGTAGAGCGCCGGGTGCGGCTCCTCGGTGGAGAAGCGCAGCACCAGCTCGGCCAGGAGCGAGGCGCCGGCGAAGGCGGCCAGGCTGGCCCCCAGCCCCTGCCGGCTGCGGATCAGGTCGAAGCCCGAGAGGGTGTGCAGGTCGCGCCCCTCCCTGGCGTAGAAGGTGGCGCTCCCCTCGGTGAACGGCTCCAGCACCCCGCCGTAGCGGCTCTTCGGCCGGAGCGCCCCCTTGGCGATCACCGAGCGCAGGCCCAGGTCCCACGTGTACAGGCGCAGGATCTTGCTCGTCTCGCTGTACGGGAACGCCTGCAGCACCAGCGCCCGCGTGGTGACCAGCGCCACGGCCGCTCCCTACCCCGCCGCCGCGCGCCGCCGCCGCGCGATCCACGCCGCCACGGCCGCGGCGGCGCCGGCCAGGGCCGCGGCGGCCAGCCACCGGCCCGCGCGCGGGCCGCCGCCGCCGTCCGCCCAGTCCAGCCCGATGCGGGTGCCGGGGCGCACCCCGTAGGCGTCGTAGCGGACGAAGCGCGCGCCCTCGGCCGCCATCGGCGCGCCCGAGAGGATGCCGGTGACCTTCACCCGCGGCCCGGGCTCGCGGATGAAGAGGAAGAAGGTGTCGGCGGGCTGCGCGAACACCACCTCGGTGCGCCGCACGGAGGGGGGCAGGCGGTAGCGGAAGGCGAGCTCCCGGTCCCCCGGCCGGAGCGGCTCGGTGAACCACACGCGGCCGCCCACGTGCGCCAGCCCGGGGTTGGCCGGGGAGGGGCCCCCGCCCTCCGGACTCGCCTCGAACGCCGTGGCGCCGGCCGGGAGGGCGAGCCCCACCAGCGGCCGGGGGTCGGCCAGCAGCGTGCGGCGGGCCAGGTTGCGCACGCGCAGCACCTCGGTGGCCTGCCACCCCCCGCCCTCCTCGGGCGCGAGGAGGAGGTCGCGGCGGGAGACGCGCACCGACTCGGCGGCCGCGGGCGACGAGGTGGTGTCGTGGACGGCGATCTCGTAGCCGGCGGGCGGCGCGCCCGGCCGCAGCGCCGGGCCGAAGTAGCGCACCCCGCCCGCGGCGGCCGTGGCGAAGAGGAGGGTGAAGCCGGCCGCCGTGTCCACCGGGGGGAGCGGGAGCGCGAAGGCGCCGCCCGGCCCCGACGTCGCGCGGGCCACCACGCCGCCGGAGTCGGCCGTCACCCGGTGCAGCTCCACGGGCGCGCCCGGCACGCCCTCGCCGTCCTTCGTGACCCGGCCGCGGAGGAACGACTGCGCCGCCGCTCCGGCCGGGGCGGCGGCGCACGCGAGGGCGCAGAAGAGCGGGAGCGCCAGGCGGGCCGCGGCGGAGCGCGTCGGCCCGCGCGCCTGCGGGCGGAGGCTCACGGGTTGAAGCGGCCCAGGTCTTCGGGGTTCAGCTTGCGCAGGTGCTCCTTCAGCTCCTCGGCGCTCATGCCGAGCGAGGGCCCCTCGCCGCCGCCCGTCTCGGGGGCGTCGGGGTCGGGCGAGGTGATCTCGAAGGCGGCCACCGTCAGCAGGTCGTCGCCCGCGTACAGGTCGGCGCGCGTGCGCAGCGCGATGGCGATGGAGTCCGAGGGCCGGGCGTCGATGGTGAACACCTCGTCGCCGCGCTGGATCACCAGCTCGGCGTAGTAGGTGTTGTCCTGCACGCGCGTGATGAGCACGCGGGTGAGGATGCCGCCCAGGCCGCGGATGATGGAGGGGAAGAGGTCGTGCGTGAGCGGGCGGGCGAACTTCATCCCCGCCAGCTCCATGGCGATGGCGCTGGCCTCCGCCGGCCCGATCCAGATCGGGAGGACGCGCTCGCCCTCCTCCTCCTGGAGGATCACCACCGGCGACTTCGTGTTCTGGTCGAGCCCCAGGCTCTGCACCCGTACCTTGATCATCTCACCCGCTCGCGGGCCGAAAAATCGGTGGATGGCGCCCGGCCGGGTCTTCCGCCGTTGCCACCCACCGCAGCGTACCATCCCCTTCCCGGCATACTTCGGGCCGGACCCGAAGCTCCGCCGGTCGGCCCCCGGGAGATACGGACGCCGGTCGGCTCCGGATCTCCGCGGGAGGCCCTCACCCGGCGCCGCTACCGCGTCGCCACCCTCTCCCAACTTCGGGAGGGTACTTCACGGGGATCGGCGCGGGAGCCGGCCGCCGGCGCGTGGCTCCGCCCGGCTGTCCCCTGTTCCCTGTCCCCCGCCGTTCAGGCCCCGGCCGCCGTCCGCAGGTCGTCCACCCGCGCCGTCTCCTCCCAGGGGAAGAGCTTCACCTGCTGGCCGTTGCCGCCCATCTCGCAGCGGCGCCCGAAGTGGCCGTAGGCGGCGGTGGGGCGGTAGATCGGGTTCCTCAGGCCCAGCGCGTCGATGATGGCGCGCGGGGTGAAGTCGAACACCTCGCGCAGCGCCCGCTCGATCCTCTCCTCGTCCACCTGCGCGGTGCCGAAGGTGTCCACCCGCACCGAGACCGGCTGGGCGACGCCGATCGCGTAGGCCAGCTGGATCTCGCAGCGGCCCGCCAGCCCCGCCGCCACCACGTGCTTGGCCGCCCAGCGCGCCGCGTACGCCGCCGAGCGGTCGACCTTGGTGGGGTCCTTGCCGCTGAAGGCGCCGCCGCCGTGGCGGCCCATCCCGCCGTAGGTGTCGACGATGATCTTGCGCCCGGTGAGCCCCGCGTCGCCGTGCGGGCCGCCGATCACGAAGCGCCCGGTGGGGTTCACGTGGATGGTGCAGCGCTCGCGGTCGAAGAGCTCCGCCGGGAGCACGGGCGTGAGCACGTGCTCCACCACCTCCTCGCGGATCTGCTCCTGGGTGGCCTCGGGGTCGTGCTGGGTGGAGACGACCACGGTGTCGATGCGCACCGGGCGGTCGTCCTCGTACTCCACCGACACCTGCGTCTTTCCGTCGGGGCGCAGCCACTCGATCTTCCCCGTCTTGCGCACGTGCGCCAGCCGCTCGGCCAGGCGGTGCGCCAGCAGGATCGGGGTGGGCATCAGCGCGTCGTTCTCGTCGGTCGCGTAGCCGAACATCATCCCCTGGTCGCCCGCGCCGCCGGTGTCCACCCCCATGGCGATGTCGGGCGACTGCTGGTCGATGGTGGTCATCACCGCGCAGGTGTGGCCGTCGATCCCGTACGCCGCGTCGGTGTAGCCGATCGCCTTGAGGGTGCCCCGCACGATGGCCGGGATGTCGACGTAGGTGCGGGTGCTGATCTCGCCGGCCACCACGGCCACGCCCGTGGTCACCAGCGTCTCGCAGGCCACGCGGCCCGCGGGGTCGGCCTCCAGGATGGCGTCGAGGACGGCGTCGGAGATCTGGTCGGCGATCTTGTCGGGGTGCCCCTCGGTGACCGACTCCGAGGTGAAGAGCTGGCGGTGCGCCACGGAAATGCCTCTGTCGAAATGACCTGGGACGATTGGGAGCGGGGGAATGTACCGACTCGGGGCGGGACGGACAAGCGTGGGAAGGTCGGGCGTGCAGAGGGTGCTGCTACGAGCTCGCCTCCCGGCGCTGTCATCCTGAGGAGCCGCCGCGCGGGACCGTCGGAATGAGCGGATGCCGTGCGGCGACGAAGGATCTGCGGGTCGGGTCCGAGCGTGAGGCCGGCTGACGCGTGATCCCCGCCCGCAGATCCTTCGGGCGCACAACCTCTTGCGCGGAAACGACCTTCAGCGCATGCGCCCTGAGCTCGACTTTAGCCATTCGTTGACTCTGTTTATCTTTACCTCCGGTGCCCCCACCAGCACCGGAGGTACAGATGCAGTTCGTCACCTCGGAGTTGTCGGGGCTCTTTGCGGCGTTCGCACCTCTATTCACCCAGCCGACCTTTCAGCACGCG